>JAKSDN010000969.1 GCA_022360075.1 Kiloniellales bacterium
CGATCACGGTGTTGCCCAGGTCGCGCAGTCGCTTCAGGGTCTCCAACAGGCGCGCGTTATCGCGCTGGTGCAGGCCGATCGAGGGCTCGTCGAGCACGTAGAGCACGCCCATCAGGCCGGAGCCGATCTGCGAGGCTAGGCGGATGCGCTGGCTCTCGCCGCCGGAAAGGGTGCCGGAGGCGCGGGACAGGGTCAGGTAGCCCAGGCCGACGCTGCGCAGAAAGCCGAGACGCTCGTTGATCTCCTTGAGGATGCGCTGGGCGATCTCGCGGTCCTTCGGACGCAGATGCGCTTCGAGCGCGCCGAACCACTCGGCCGCGCGGGCGACCGACATGTCGGTGACCTGGCCGATATGTAGGTCGCAGATCTTGACCGCCAGCGCCTCCGGCTTGAGGCGGAAGCCGCCGCAGGCCTCGCAGGGCCGGGTTGCCTGGAAACGGCCCAGCTCCTCGCGCACCCAGTCGCTGTCGGTTTCGCGCCAGCGCCGTTCCATGTTCGGGATCACGCCCTCGAAGGGCTTCTTGGTCTCGTAGGCCCTGAGCCCGTCGTCGTAGCGCAGGGTCACGGCCTGGCCGCCGGTGCCGTAGAGGATGCCCTCGCGCGCCTTCTTCGGCAGGCTCTCCCAGGCATCGTGGGTCGAGACCTTGAAGTGGCGCGCCAGGGAATCGAGGGTCTGGGCGTAGTACTGCGATGAGGAGTTGGCCCAGGGCGCGATCACGCCCTCGTGCAGGCTCAGGCCCTCGTCCGGCACCACCAGGTCGGGATCGAAGAAGTGCATGATACCCAGACCGTCGCAGGTCGGGCAGGCGCCGAAGGGGTTGTTGAAGGAGAAGAGCCGCGGCTCGATCTCGTCGATGGTGAAGCCTGAGACCGGGCAGGCGAAGCGGGCCGAGAAGGTCACGCGCTCGCCGCTGTCGGCCTCCTCGGTGAAGGCCAGGCCGTCGGCCAGGTGCAGCGCGGTCTCGAAGGAGTCGGCCAGGCGCGACTCCAGGCCCTCGCGCAGCACGAGGCGGTCGACCACGACCTCGATGTCGTGCTTGCGCTTCTTGTCGAGCGCCGGCGCCTCGTCGATCTCGTAGAGCTCGCCGTCGATCTTGACCCGCTGGAAGCCGCGCTTTTGCAGCTCGGCCAGCTCCTTGCGGTACTCGCCCTTGCGGCCGCGCACGATCGGCGCCAGCAGGTAGAGCCGCGTGCCCTCGGCCATCGCCACGACCCGGTCGACCATCTGGCTGACGGTCTGGCTTTCGATCGGCAGGCCGGTGGCGGGCGAGTAGGGGATGCCGACCCGGGCGTAGAGCAGGCGCAGGTAGTCGTAGATCTCGGTCACCGTGCCAACGGTCGAGCGCGGGTTCTTCGAGGTGGTCTTCTGCTCGATCGAGATCGCCGGCGAGAGACCCTCGATGGAATCCACGTCGGGCTTCTGCATCAGCTCGAGGAACTGCCGGGCATAGGCCGAGAGGCTCTCGACATAACGGCGCTGGCCCTCGGCATAGATGGTGTCGAAAGCGAGCGATGACTTGCCGGAGCCGGAGAGGCCCGTGATCACCACCAAACGGTCGCGCGGCAGCGTGACGTCGACCGACTTGAGGTTGTGCTCGCGCGCCCCGCGCACGGTGATCTGGAGTCGCTCCGGGCTGAGCCCCGCGACCGTGGAGTCGGAAGGGATAGTATCCATCGATATCGAAGTATGGGACGGGGTTAATCCTCTCGCGTCCAATATGTGCCATAGCCGCCGTAAAAGCGACCCCCCGTTCCGGCCGCTGCGGCCTTCCTGCCATGCGCCTGACATGGCTGGATTTCGACCGGCTCGATCGTTCGATTGCGACCTTTCGGACCGGCCGAAATGCGTCACTGATTCCACCGTCCGCGAATGAAGTGCTTCACAGCGTACGCAATGAAGGCAGCATGGCTGCGTCCGCCGCACGGGACTTTCAGGGGCGGGAGCCAGCGGCTAGAGTGCGGGCCCTCGGGTCCCGCCGTGCTGGGGGCGGGGGCTTTGAGAGGCGTGGGAAACGACAAGGGGCAAGGGGCGAAGGCATGGCTGGCAGCGTCAACAAGGTGATCCTGGTCGGCAATCTCGGTCGCGATCCCGAGATCCGCTCGACTCAGGACGGCACCCGAGTCGCCAACCTCTCTCTGGCGACGTCGGAGAGCTGGCGCGACCGCAATACGGGCGAGCGCCGGGAGCGCACGGAATGGCACCGGGTCGTCGTCTTCAACGACCGCCTGGTCGACGTGATCGAGCGCTTTCTGCGCAAGGGCTCGAAGATCTACATCGAAGGCCAGCTCCAAACCCGCAAATGGACCGACCAGAACGGGCAGGACCGCTACACCACGGAAGTGGTGCTCCAGCGCTACCGCGGCGAGCTTACGATGCTGGATGGGCGCGGCGGCGGTGAAGGGGCGGGCGCCGGTCCGGTCGGCGCTCCTGCCGGCGGGGCGCAACGCAGCGGCGGCCTCGGTGGCGGGCCTGAGACCGGGGGCGCCGGTCCGACCGAGGATCTCGACGACGAGATCCCCTTCTGACGGATGGGTCCCAGACTCCCGAAACGGGCCATCCGCTCGCGGATCCGAAGCAGGTGGGTCGTCGGCGCCTCAGCAAAGACACGGAATTTTAGCTGGCGGCTTGTTTGAATCGGGCGCCTACTGGCCCATCTTAGTCTACACGTCCTCGAAGAATGGGGCTTGGTGGCGGATACGCGTGGGTTTGCCGGGGGCTACGGCCGCCCGTTTTGCACAGGGATGGGTATGATCGGACGCGTTGACACCTATGATTCGGCCTATCGATCGCTGGCCGGCCGTCTGTTCGCCGCGCTCTTGGTGAGCTTTCTGGCGAGTGGCGCGGCCCGGGCCGATGCCTCTCTCGACGGGGCGGCGTCTTACATACAGATGTTCGGCGACCGCAGTATCGCCCTGCTCAGCGACGACGAGATCAAGCCGGCTGACCGCCGGCAGGGCTTTCGGGATCTGATTTCCGCCTACTTCGATCTCTCCGGCATCAGCCGTTTCGTGCTCGGCCGCCACTGGCGCCGGGCCACGGCCGACGAGCGTGACGAGTACCAGGAGCTCTTCGAGGCTTATGTGGTCGGCAGCGTGGATCGAAAGCTCTCGAGCTATGCGGGCGAGACCCTGACCATCGAGAAAGCCCGGCCCAAAGGGGAAGGCGGCGCCGTCGTGACCAGCCGGATTCTGCGCCCCGAGGGCAACCCGGTGCGCGTCGAATGGCGCCTGAGATACCGTGAAGATGCGTGGCAAATCATTGACATGGTGGTCGAGGGCGTGAGCCTGGCCCTGACCCAGCGCAACGAGTTCGATGCCGTGATCAAGCAAGGCGGTGGTCAGATCTCCTCCCTATTGCGCAAGCTCCGCGAGCAAACTGCCGGAAAAAACTCAACCGAATCCTGATGCGCCCGCGCCCGGCGAACACAGAGCGCGGGGCCGCGCGCCGGCTTGTTCGCACCTGCAAAATCCGCTATTCTACAGACTCGATTCGTGGGTTCGGACGCCGCCTCGACACGCTCGCCTAAGTGTTTGGCAAAAAGGGGATGAACCCGCTCGCGTTCGACCTTCCGAACGTGGCAGACGGCGCCTGTGGCTGGCCTTCTCGGCTGGCCGCGCCAGGATCTTTTGACGGGACCCGTTTTTGACCACGCCGACCACGCCACCGTCCGACTTCGACATCACGCCCATCAATATCGAAGAGGAGATGAAGCGCTCCTACCTCGATTACGCCATGAGCGTGATCGTGGCGCGCGCCATCCCCGACGTCCGCGACGGCCTGAAGCCGGTGCATCGGCGCATCCTCTACACCATGAAGGAGGAGGGCTACGACTGGAACCGGGCCTACCGCAAGTCGGCGCGCATCGTTGGCGACGTCATGGGCAAGTACCACCCCCACGGCGGCGAGGCGATCTACGACGCCATGGTGCGCATGGCCCAGGACTTTTCCATGCGCCTGCCCCTGGTCGATGGCCAGGGCAACTTCGGCTCGATGGACGGCGACCCGCCGGCGGCCATGCGCTACACCGAGGCCCGTTTGGACCGCGCGGCGAGCGACGGTCTGCTCGAGGATATCGAGCGCGACACGGTCGACTTCCAGCCGAACTACGACGAGACGACCAAAGAGCCGGTGGCGCTGCCGGCGCGCATCCCGAACCTCCTGGTCAACGGGGCCGGCGGCATCGCCGTCGGCATGGCGACGAACATCCCGACCCACAATCTGGGCGAGGTGGTCGATGCCTGCTTGGCCTACGTCGACAATCCGGAGATTTCGATCGAGGGCTTGATGGAGCTCGTGCCGGGCCCTGATTTCCCGACCGGGGCGATCATCCTGGGGCGCGCCGGCATCCGCGAGGCCTACCATACGGGACGTGGCTCCGTCGTGATGCGCGGGCGCACGCATGTCGAGCCGGCGCCGCGGGACCGCCAGGCGATCATCGTCACCGAGGTGCCCTACCAGGTGAACAAGGCCAGGATGATCGAGCGGATCGCCGAGGTCGTGCGCGACAAGACCATCGAGGGCATCGTCGACCTGCGCGACGAGAGCGACCGCCAGGGCCTGCGGGTGGTGATCGAGTGCCGGCGCGACGCGATGACCGAGATCATCCTCAACCAGCTCTACCGCTACACGCCGCTGCAGACCTCCTTCGGCGTGAACATGCTGGCGCTGAACGGCGGCCGGCCGGAGCTGATGTCCTTGAAGCAGGTGATCGTCGCCTTCGTCGCTTTCCGCGAGGAGGTCATCACCCGCCGGACCATCTACGAGCTCGGCAAGGCGCGCGAGCGCGCGCATGTCCTGGTCGGCCTGGCGATCGCGGTCGCCAATATCGACGCGGTGATCGCGTTGATCCGCGCCGCGCCGAACCCGGACGTGGCGCGCGAAGGACTGATGGCGCGGGCCTGGCCGGCGCGCGAGGTCCAGCCTTTGATCGAGCTGATCGACGAGCCGGGCCGCGGCGTTGCCGAGGACGGCACCTACCGGCTCTCGGAGGCCCAGGCCCGGGCGATCCTCGAGCTGCGCCTGCAACGCCTGACCGGGCTCGAGCGTGAGAAAATCGGCGAGGAGATGCAAGGCCTCGCCAACAAGATCCGCGACTACCTGGAGGTCCTGGAATCGCGCGCCCGCCTGCTCGATATCCTGCGCGCCGAGTTGCTCGACGTGAAGGAGCGCTTCGGCACGCCGCGGCGCACCGAGATCCAGAACGTCGAGTTCGAGCACGACATCGAAGACCTTATCAAGCGCGAGGACATGGTCGTGACCGTGTCCCACAAGGGCTACGTCAAGCGCGTGCCGCTCAGCGCCTATCGCGCGCAGCGGCGCGGCGGCAAGGGCCGCGCCGGCATGTCGACCCGCGACGAGGACTTCGTCAGCCGGGTCTTCGTCTGCAACACCCACACGCCGGTGCTGTTCTTCTCCTCGCGCGGCATGGTCTACATGATGAAGGTCTACCGCCTGCCGCTCGGCTCGCCGCAGGCGCGCGGCAAGGCCCTGGTGAACCTCCTGCCGCTGTCCGAGGGCGAGACTATCACCACGACCATGCCGCTGCCCGAGGACGAGGCGGACTGGTCGGACATGGACGTGGTCTTCGCCACCTCCGCCGGCACCGTGCGCCGCAACCGCCTGTCCGACTTCACCAACATCAAGGCCAACGGCAAGATCGCCATGAAGCTGGAGGAGGGCGCGCGCCTGGTGAGCGTCCAGGTCTGCCAGGAGAACGACGACATCCTGCTGGCCAGCGCCGGCGGCAAGTGCATTCGCTTTTCGGTCGGCGACGTGCGAGTTTTTTCCGGCCGCAGCTCGATCGGCGTGCGCGGCATCGCGCTCGGCAAGGGCGACGAGGTCATTTCCATGTCGATCCTGCACCGCGCCCGGCTCGAGACTACGGAGGAGCGCGACGCCTATCTGCGCTACGCCAGCGCGCGGCGCCGCGCCGAGAACGCCGAGGAGAACGGCGTGCCCTGCGCGCCCGAGGAGGTCGGCGTCGAGCTGAGCGAGGCGCGCATCGCCGAGCTGGAGGCGGACGAGCAGTTCATCCTCTGCGTCGCCGACGACGGCCTGGGCAAGCGCACCTCGGCCTACGAGTACCGGGTGACCAATCGCGGCGGCAAGGGCATCGACAACATGGACCTGACGCGCGGCCGCGGCCGCGACGGGGTCGGTGTGGCCGCCGCCTTCCCGGTGGCGGCCGGCGACCAGCTCGTGCTGGTTACCGACGGCGGGCAGCTCATCCGCTGCCCGGTCGAGGACATCCGCATCGCCGGACGCACGACGCGCGGCGTCAAGCTGTTCGACGTGGCGGAGGACGAAAGGGTGGTTTCGGTCACCCGCCTACAGGAGGAAAACGGGGCCGACAGCGAAGGCGATCCGGAAGAGATCGCCGGCGGCTCGGATTCAGGCGAGAGAGGCAACGGCGGAGCAGGGGATACGCCGAGCCATGGGAACCAGGACTAAGGACCGCGTCGGGGTCTATCCCGGCACCTTCGACCCGATTACCAAGGGTCACCAGGAGATCATCCGCCGGGCCACGCGGGTGGTCGATCACCTCTACATCGCCGTCGCGCGCAACGCCGGCAAGGGACCGCTGTTCTCGATCGACGAGCGGGTCGAGCTGGTGCGCGGCGATGTCGCCGAGCTCGAGACCAACGGCGCCCGCGTGGAGGTGCGGGCTTTCGACAACCTGCTGATCCACTTCGCCGAGGAAGTCGGCGCCAAGGTCATCGTGCGCGGCCTGCGCGCCGTCTCGGACTTCGAGTACGAGTTCCAGATGGCCTCGATGAACGCGCGCCTGGCACCCGATGTGGAGACCGTGTTCCTCACCGCCTCGGAGCGCCAGCAGTTCATCTCCTCGCGCTTCGTCAAGGAAATCGGCCAGCTTGGCGGCGACATCAGCTCCTTCGTCAGCCGCCGCGTCGCCGAGCGATTGAACGCCCGCTTCGGCCACAAGGCCGGCGAGGCTGAGAGGCTGCGCCGGGCTGGAGGCGAGTGAACGGGGGCGGTCTTCCGGCGAGTGGCTGCCTTCTTTGCGGCGCTCCGCGCCAGCCCTCACCCTGGCCCTCCCCCTCAAGGGGGCAGGGAACAAGAGTGCGATGGCAAAAAAAGCCTCCCCCTTTGAGGGGGAGGCCGGAGCGAAGCGAAGGGAGGGGGGCGTCCGCGAAGCGGACCAAAGAAAGCCTTCCAATCCGAAAGCCCCGGGGCAAAGCAATGTCGAGCCCGCCCGCAACCCGCTCCCCTCAGCACTTCGTCTTCTTGTACGGCTTGTACCACTTGCTCGTGCCGACCTGGACGTCGGGCGAGGAGGGGCCGTCGGTGCGCCAGATGGTGCCAGTGGTGATCGCGTAGACGGGGATCCCGTGCTTGGCGGCGACGTCCTTGTCCCCGGTGGAGGGGCGCTCGCTCTTTGAGTTGGGGTGCGTGTGCCCGAGGCCGACCGTGCCCGAGGGAAGCGCGCCTTTCCAGGTTTCCTTGGCTTCCTCCCCGCTCCAGGGCCAGCGGACCAGCGAGTGGCCCGCGCCGGCGGAGACGATCCAGGACGCGCGCTCCCATTCCGTCGTGCCGTAGTTGGCGTCCTTCAGAAGGCAGAAGAACCCGGCCAGCACGGTCGGGTCGCTGGCGATCGGATCGGCCGGGGCTGCGGGCGCGGTGGCGGGCCCCGGAGCGCCGCCGCCAGACCCGGCGTGCACCGTGACGCGTTGGCGGTCCGCCTCCCTGCCCACCGCCGGGCCGGAGCCGGCACAGCGCGGACAGCCGCCACCGCAGGCACAGCGCCGGGTGTCGCCGCGCAAGGCCTTCTCTTGTCCGCTTGATGTCTTCACGAACGACCGCGTCGCCTTGCGCCCGCTGCGCCGCGGCCGGCGGCCGCGCCGGTCGAGCCAGCCTGAACGTGCACGCATGATCTGCCCCCTTGTCAGGCGGTAGCCCGTCCCCTCTCTGGCTGCGGCACCATAGCAGGCCC
>JAKSDN010000460.1 GCA_022360075.1 Kiloniellales bacterium
AAGGTGCTCTACCGGCCGGAGCGCTACCAGTTCGAGATGAACCTAAAGCGCGTCGCATCGGAGGCCGGCATGAGCTGGTCCGCCGAGACCGGTAGCCCGGTTGGAACCTAATCGAGGGATTGAGGCGATGAACGAAGCGGCGGTCGCGGTGCAGGACCGGGGTCAGGACTATCTCGATGACCTGGCGGCCTTCCTGGTCGGACTTTGGTTCGAGGATCTGCCAGATGAGGTCGTGGAACGCGCCGGCTGGGTCTTCGCCGACTGCCTCGGCGCGATCACGGCCGGGGCGCAGGAACAGGAGATGCGCGCGCTGACCGAGCGGCTGGTGGCCGAGAGCGGCCCCGGCCCGGCCAGCATCCTCGGTGCCGGCAAGTCGGCGCCGGCGCCGACCGCAGCACTGTTGAACGGCACGGCCGGCACATTTCTCGAACTCGACGAAGGCAACCAGTTCGCCCGCGGCCATCCGGGCATGCACGTCGTCCCCGCGCTGATCGCGCTCGCGGAGCAGCGCGGCGCTTCTGGCCGTGACCTGCTGACCGCGCTGGTCGCGGGCTACGAGGTCGGCGCGCGCATCGGCATCGCCTCGAAGCTGCGCATGACCATGCACCCGCACGGCACCTGGGGCACGGTCGGCGCGGCCGTCTCGGTCGCCAAGCTGATGGGCTACGACGCCAGGCAAACGCGCGAGATCATCTCGCTCTCGACCAGCCTTGGCCTCACCACCAGCCGCAAGACGATGCTCGAGGGCGGCACGGTGCGGAACAGCTTCACCGGCTTTTCCAACCAGATGGGCATCCTGGCGCACCACATGGTCCAAGCCGGCTTCAGCGGCGAGCGCGACGGCCTGGTAACCGTCTATGGCACGGTCATCGCCGAGGACTACCGGCCCGACGAGATGCTGGCCGAGCTGGGCAGCCGCTACGAGATCGCGCGCAACTACTTCAAGCGCCACGCCTGCTGCCGCTACGCCCACGGCACGCTGGACGCCCTGGAGCAAGTGGTCCGGCAGCACGGCCGGCCCCTGAGCCCTGACGCGATCGAGCGCATCGAGGTCAAGACCTATTCGCTCGCGGCGCAACTGGACGACCGCCGGCCGCGCAACACGCTGGCCGGCAAGTTCTCGATCCCCTTCGCCGTGGCGACCACGCTGATCAACGAGTCATCGGGCGTGGCGAGCTTCCGCCTCGACAAGGTCGACGACCAGCGCATCCGCGCCCTGGCGCATCGCGTCGAGGTCATCGAGGATCAGGCCTTGACCGCCATGATGCCGGCGCATCGGCCGTCGCGCGTGACCGTGCACCTGAAGGACGGCACGACGCTCGAGGGCGCGACCGACATCAACCGTGGCGACACCGAAGACCCCTACGGCCCCGAAGAGCTGACCGCGAAGTTCCACGAGATGATCGAGCCGCAGCTCGGCGAAGCCGCGGCGTCGGCGCTGCTCGAAAGATGTCTCGCCCTGCCGGAGGTCGCGGAGGTTCGCGATCTCTTGGCGCCCTTCGGGGCCGTCACCCGCTAACACGGCTTTTTGCGAAAGTCAGGGAGGTATCAGATGGCACAGAATACGAAGCTGGGGAACCGCAGGATCTCACGCAGAACCCTGGTCAAGAGCACGGCTTCGGTGGCTGCGCTCGCCGCCGTAGGCGGCTTCCCCAACGTGCTGCGCGCCCAGGGCAAGAGCGTCAAGATCGGCATTCTCCATCCGGTGACCGGGGCGATCGCCTTCGCCGGCACGCAGTGCCGCCTGGGCTCCGAGCTGGCGATCGAGGAGATCAACGCGGCCGGCGGCATCAAGTCGCTCGGCGGCGCGATGCTTGAGCCGGTGTTCGGCGACACCCAGGGCAAGCCTGAAGTGGGCGCGACCGAGGTCGACCGCATGGCGAGCGAGG
>JAKSDN010001012.1 GCA_022360075.1 Kiloniellales bacterium
CGCGGCTTCCTGAGTGTCGGCATCCTTTACGATCTAGTGCTTTGTGACGAGCCCGTAACAGTCTAAGCCTTTGATAAATAGAAATTCTCGTGTGTGGCATAGTCCTTGCTTCCAAAGGGCTTGAGTGAAGGGCCTGCGACGCTCTCTGTCAGGGTCCATCTTTTGGAGGTGTGAGAGATGACCAAGTCATTAAGTAAGACGCTCTACACGGGACTGCTGGCTGGAGCCGCCGTTGCCGCGCTTTCGTTCGGAAGCGTCGGCGAGGCACAGGCCGGCGCGAAAGCTTTGTCTGTTCTGCAGATTTTGAACCTGGCCGCGACCAATGCGGCGACGGGCACGCCGGGCAACGCGGGCGACCGCGGTACGATCCTCACCGACGGTGTCGATATCAACATCATCGGCACGCCGGGTGTTACCTCGTTTGCGTCCGGCAACTACAACGCAGCCGGCACGGCGAGTGTGGCGGCCCCGGCGCCGCTGCAGTGCGCGGGCATCGGCGGCGTTGGCGCCGGCGATTGCGCGGGCATCGCCGAGAACGACTTCACCAGCCAGGGCGGCAACTCGGGCGATCAGAATTTCGGCCGTGGTGACACCAATCTGGCCGGCGCGATCATCAACGGCACGTTGGCAGGCCCGGCGCCGGCGAACGTGCAGATGGTCTCCGAAGGCGAGCAGACCCAGACGGCGGCGACGGCGGGTGTTGCCAACACCGGCCTGAACGCGACCTTCGATTTCACAGTCGGCGTTGGCATCGAGGTCCGGCTGAGCTTCGACGGGATCGCCGAGCTGATTGCCCAGCAGCATCCCCTGACGAACGGCAGCACTTTCGCGGAGCATGGCTTCTCGGTGAGCGTGACCGACGCCACCGGCACCGAGATCTTCAACTGGACGCCGGGCGGTGCGATCTTCGGCGGTGTCGAGGAAGCGGCGGCTGGCAACCTCAACAACAACGAGTCGACCAACTCGCCGAACTCGTTGAACACGGCCAGCGTTAACGGCTTCTTCGCCGCGAGTACGAATACGTTGGGTGCGAACTGCGTCGTGACGCAATGTACGCTGACGTTCACCGGCTCGACGAGCGCGAGCACCACCGTGCAGAAGATCCCGGAGCCCTCGACTCTGGCACTGCTCGGTACCGGCTTGCTCGCACTGGGCTTCTTCGGCCGCCGTAACAGGAAGGCCGCCTAAGTCCGCACCTCAAGTCGACAGCCCTTCATCGAGGGGCCCGGGGAGGCGATCAGCCTCCCCGGGCTTCTTTTTTCCCCTCGGCCGTGGGCGAAGTCCTTGCCTTCGCTCCCTGCACGCCCGCAATCTCACACGCTTGACACAGGTGGACGAGGCCCGGGCCGCTAGTTTCCCGACCTCATGTCATGCCGGGAACCTCTGGCCTTGGCGTCTTGCCGCCCTCTCTTCGCCCCCTCGGTCGCACCGTCTTGCTCGCCGCCGATCGTTCTGCAAAACGCTGGCGGTCGTGGCTTCACGGCACATTAATTGTTTCCACACATAATTGAGCCGATTGGGACTTTTCAGTGCCGCCGTCAATTGCGGGCGGCGGAGCGAGGATCTTCGGCATGACAGACGCGGCAGCTCCGATCGAAGATCTTGCGGTCGTCGACAGTGCCGACCGCGACGAGAGTATCGGCGGCATCGTCCTGGCCCGCGCGGGGCTCGGCCGGGAGGTGCGGGAGCTTTCCACCGTCAGCGATCTTCGCGGCGCCTGGGCGATAGCGCGGCAGTGGCTGGTGATCGCCGTCGCCGCCGGCCTGGCCGTCTGGAGCGGCCACTGGGCGGTCTACCTGGCCGCCATGGTCGTCATCGCGACCCGCCAGCACGCGCTCGGCATCATCATGCACGACGCGACGCACTACCGGATCTTCACCAACCGCACCGTCAACGATGTCGTCTGCGACATCTTCTGCTCGTTTCCGGTCGGCATGACGACGTCGCGATACCGCTACGAGCACATGCTCCACCATCGCTATCTCAACACGGACGGCGATCCCTACTGGGTCTATTTCGAGGAGCATTCGAGCTGGCACTGGCCGAAGCGCCCGCTGGAGGCAAGCTGGGTCTTTCTGCGCGACCTTCTCGGGCTCAACACGCTGCGCAACATGCAGATCCTCTGGCGCTGGACCCCCTGGTGCAACCACTTCTCCCGGCGCGACGTGCCGCCGCCCCTGACCCTCGGCGAGCGCCTGCGACTCTATCTGTTCTTCGCCGGCGTGATCGCGGTCCTCGCCGCCACGAACGGATGGCTGGCGTTCTTCATCTTGTGGATGGTGCCCTTGCCGACGCTCACCATGGCCATGGTGCGCTTCCGCACGATCGCCGAGCATCTCGCGATCCCGAACGAGCATGAGCTTAACGCGACACGGCATGTGGACGGGACTCTACTGGAGCGCCTGTCGATCAGCCCCCTTAACATCAATTACCACATCGCCCACCATCTCTTCCCGTCGGTGCCCTACTACAACCTTCCGAAGCTGCACGACATCCTGATGAGGAACGAGCATTTCCGTCGACGCGCGCGGATCTGCAAGGACTACCTGAGCCTCGAGCACGGCGTCCTGGGCGAGATGCTCGCCAAGCCGGACGAAGCGACCGAAAGAGTGGCTGCCTAGAGTAGCTTGGGGTCTTCAAGGGGCCCGCGAGGCTCACACCGCTTTCAGCGAGAACCGGTCCGAGGCGCCTTGCCGCGGCGGACTTCAGGCCTTTGCGTTTCGCGCGGTCAGGCCCTGTGGATCGTAGCGACCGGGGGCAATGACACCGTCCGGGTCGAGCGCGGATTTCAACCGCGACACCGTCTCCCAGAAGCTGTCGGAGCCCTGCTCGAGCGCGGCCATGTCGGCGATGCCCGCGCGGTAGGGCGGGTAGCCGGCGGCCATGAGGGCCTTCAGCAAGGCCCGCCGGCACGCCTCGGCCCGCTCGGTCTCTCCGGCGTCGTGCTTGTCGTAGGCGACATTGATGATCCCGCCGAGCGCCCGCTCGTTCACGGCGCTGAAGGTCATGAAAGGGTCGAAGCCGTGCTCGGCGAAGACCCGCTCGACGATCTGCTCGACTTCCTTCACGGCCTCGCCGGTCATCGGGAGCACGGGTGAAACCCAAGCCAGACCGCAGCCGTCCGCACCGGGGTTCAAGGCATCGTCCGACCGCGCCGGCGCGCCGGCGCGTAGGCGCCAATAGGCGCCCTTCAGGAAATAGCCGTTCGGTCGACCGGTATGGAGGTCGTAGACCGCCCGCAGGGTCTCGACCTGCGACCGCAGCCGGCTTCCAAGGCCCAAGACCGAAAGCCCTTGGGTGGCGCCCTCGGCCAGCGCAAGTTTCCGGGGACCGACGAATATGAGCCGGCATCCGGCGCCGCCGAGCTCGCGCCGCAGCACGCGGCGCGCCGCGGCCACTTGGTCCTTGCGGCCGTAGAGGCCGCCCGACAAGGCCCAGGCGGCCAATCCGTGCTTCTTCCGCAGTGAATCGCGTAGGTCGGCTGGTAGGGGATGCGGCAATTCGGCCCTTTCGGCCGGGTCCTTCAGGCTTGCCGAGAGGGCGCGCAGGTCGTTGCCGATATGCACGACGCTGCGCAACGTGCCGTCCTGGCGCAGCCGGCGCAGCGCCTCGACGACCGGGGCTATCCGCTCTCTTTTCTGCACGAGCCCGATGAAGAGACAGAAGCTCTCCGGCTTGGGCATCAGCCAGAGGCCCATCTGGGTCACGATGCCCATCGAAGATTGGGCGAAGAGACCGTCGAGCGCCGGGCCGACGCCGGCCGGGTAGAGCCGCGCGGCCTTGGCGTCGTCGTAGTGCCCGAAACCGCTGCGCAGCCGCTCGCCGCTGCCGAGGACGACCTCCAGCCCGCTTATACCTAGGCTTCGGTTGCCGTAGGGCGTGTGGCCGAAACCGCGTTCCAGGACGTTGCCGACCAGACTGGTCTCGGGACCGGCTCCGGTGCAGTCCAGCCAGAGCGGAAGCCCTCGGTCACGCAGGTAGGCCGCGAGCTGTCCCTGGGTCACGCCGGGCTCGATCACCGCATAGGCTAGCGCGGAGTCGACCTCGACAATCCGGTCCATTCGGCTCAAGTCGACGATGACCTGGTCATCACTGGCGGCGCAGGCGTCGCCGTAGCCCCAATTGCGGCCGCGGCTGATCGGGTAGAGCGCCTGACCGTAGCGCCGGGCGATCCGCACGATCGCGGCGACTTCGTCGCTCGACGTCGGCCACATCACCGCGGCCGGTTTGGTGCCCCGCGGCAGCGTTGTGTTGGCATAGGCCCCAAGCGTGGCCTCATCATCGGCCAGTCGTTCGTCGCCGAGCAACAAGCGCCAGGCAGCGCAGGCTTGATCGAGGCTGCTGCGGCCGTCCGGCTCTTGATCTCGGGCCGGCGCTGCGTCGTTGGCGCTCAAAACCTGGCTCCGGATTCCTCGGGCGCGATTGTTGCGCCTTGAGGCCCCTAGCCGTCCAGCTTACCGAGCAGCGAAGCGGCCTCTTCACGTGAATCGAAAGGCTGATCCTGAGCTATGAGGTCTTGAAGAATCCTTTTCGCCTGGTCCGCTTCGCCCGTTGCGGCGAGGGCCTGGGCCAGATGGAATTGCGTGTCCAAGGCATCCGGGAGCTTCTCGGCCGCCGAGCGTAGCATGCGCACGGCTTCGTCGGCTTGACCGGTCTCCAACAGGATGAGGCCGAGTGTGTCCAGCACATCGGGGTCGTCGCCCGTCAGACGATAAGCGCGTCTCGCATGGGTCAGGGCTTCGTCGGCAAGGCCGAGGCGCAACAGCGCGAAGGCGAGATTGTTCAGGCCGACGACGTTGTCGGGCGCAAGTTCCACGATCGACTCGTAGCCCTGCTTGGCTTCCTCCCATCGTTCCTGGGATCGGTAGGAGTCGGCGAGAACGAAGCGGGTGACAAGGTCGTTGGGGGAATCATCGAGCCAGCCTTGCAGAGCTTTCTGGCCCTGTTCCATCTGGCCGGCCTCGAAGTGGGCATTGGCCAGCTTGACGAGGAGGAAGTTGATCTTGCGCCCTTCGAAGGCCTTGCTCAGTAGAGCAACCGCATCGTCGAAGCGACCCTGGCCGAGGGCGATGTCGCCCTGGAGCTCCGCGATGATCGAGCTGTCCGGTTCAATCTCACTGAGTTCCTGAAGCGCCATGTCCGCTTCATCCAGCTCTCCCTCCCGCGCCAGGATGCGGGCAAAGGCGAGCTTGGTCGCCAGATCACCGGGGAACTTCTCGAGCCAGTCGGCGACCAGCTTCCTGCCCTCGTCGTCGCGGTCGACCCGGAACAGGGCGTCGACCAAACGGACCAGCACGGGACCGGCCTCACGCTGCTCGAAGGCCACTTCGTAAAGTGCGACCGCATCCTCGGGACGGCTCTGCGCCAAGGCGATCTGGCCTTCGAGCTCCGGGATGAGGGAGCTGTCGGGGAGTTCCTCCTTCAGCTCGGCGAGCAGGTCTGCGGCTTCTTCGAACTCGCCGTCAAGCGTCAGATGCTGCGCGAACTCGAACCTCGCGCGGCGATGTTCCGGATCGATCTCGAGAGCCGTTTCGAGCTCTTCGCGGGCGCGCTCGCGCCGGCCGAGCAGAGTTAGACTCTGAGCCAGCAAAACCCGCGCCTCGACCGACTCCGGCGCGGTACGGACAAGTCTCTCGATCGTGTCGATGGCCTTCGCCGGGCGCCCGGTCATGAGCTGCGCCTGGCCGATCATCAACAGGAAATTGGCTGAGGTTCGAAACTGCTGGGGAGCGCCTTCGAGCGCGGTCAAGGCCGGCTCCGGCTCGTTCCTGTTCAGATAGATCCGGCCCAGGGCGAGCCTCGGCTCGACCGAGTCGGGGTTGTACTCGACAGCTTCCTCGAGCAGCGAGATGACTTGCTCGACGCGGCCCGTGCGCGCCTCGATATCGGCGAACCTCAGAATGGTCGGCAGGTGCCCCGGATTGTGGTCCAGCGCTTCCCTGTAGAGCCTTCGCACCTCGTCGAGATCTTCGTTTCTGAGGGCGAGGACGGCGAGGTTCGCTGCCGTATCCGGGTCACCCGGCTTCACCTCGAAAGCCTTCCTGAACAAAGCCTCGGCGGCTGCGTTGTCTCCCTTGCCGGCATAGGCGACACCGGCGAGGTTGAAACCCTGGGTGCTTTCGGGCAGGGCCTCCTGAAGCTTCCGTGCGACCTCGATCGCCGCGTCGTAGTTCTTCTGCTGGTAGTAGGCGTTGAAGAGATGGGTAGCGGCGAGGACGTTGGTGTGGTCCAGGTTGAAGGCGCGCTCGAGGTCGGCGAGGCCCTGCTCCGCGTCACCGAGGCCGATACGGGTCAAGCCCAGGTTCATTCTCGCCGCGATGTTGTCCGGCTCGAGCGCAACGGCTCTTTCGAACAAGCCATGCCCTGACTGGAAATCGCCGCGCAGCACGGCGGCCGAACCGACCGCCGCGAAGAGTTGCGCGTCACCGGTCGTCTCATTCGTGACGGGAACGAGGTTTGAGATGGCAGCGTCGAACTCGCCAAGCTTGAGCCGTGTCGCGGCCAGTATCCGCAGGCCCGTCTGGTGGGACGGCACACGCTCGATCAGGGCGTTGAGATAGCGTAGCGCCTGTTCGTAGCGGCCGAGGGAATAGCTCGCCGCCCCGGCGATGAGCAGGCTGGGCGTGTCCGCTGGCTGTATCTCGAGAACCCTGTCCGCATGGAGGCGCGCCAAGTCGTGATTCTGGTCTTGATAGGCGATGAGCGCGCGGTAGTAGTTGCCGACGGGACTGTCGGCGAAGTCGCGAAGCACGAGTTCGACATGCTGCAAGGCATCGTTGTGTTTGCCGCCGCCGATCATGGCCCTGGCGAGCGCGAGACGGGCGATCGGGTTGTAGGGCTGACGATCGACGAGCTTTTGAAAGGCTGTTTCCGCAAGATCGTATTGCATTTGCTCGTCGGCGACCTCGCCCTGAAACGTGATCACGTCCAAGTCGTCCGGCGCCAAGTCGATCGCTCGTGTCAGATAATCCTGAGCTTCGTCCAGCCGATCGCGGCTCATCGCTACACGCCCGAGCCCGACGATGGCCGTCGCCGACTCAGGCTCGAAGGTCAAGGCTCTCGTGTAGGCCCGTTCGGCGGCCGTAAGCTCTTCGGGGTCGCCGTTGACGATCGCGAGCCCCGCGTGTGCCCGGCCACGCAGGGCCGAAACCCTGGCCTTCAGCTCCGCCGACGAGCCCTCGTCGATCGAGATCTCCGTGAGGATCTCGTCGTACTTCTCTTGCATGAGCCACAGGCGGCCGAGTGGCCCGACCATCAGCTCCGGCTCGACTTCGAGATCGCGAGCGCGGAAGAGCTCCTTTTCGGCCGACAAGACGTCGTTGAGCTCGAGATAGATCTCGCCGAGCAACAGCCGGGCTTGGCCGTTGTTCGGTTCCTTCTGAAGCGCGCTCTTCACCTCGATCAGGCTGGACTGGAAGTCGCCGGCAGCCTGGAACTCCTCGGCGCGTTTCAGGCTCTGCTCACCGCTGCCGGAGCCGATCTCATCACAGGCGGCAAGGGCCCCGAAAGCGAAGATGACGAAGATCAGCGGCACCAAGCGCCGTCCCCGTCCCTTGTCAGTGCTCCCCAGACTGCTCAAGTCGTCGAACGATTTCGTCACGGTGGTGGGCTCGACCACGTGTGCCTCTCTGACTAGAGTAAAGATGGATCGGGCGCTAAGGGGCCGCTCCTCGACCAGATATTTCGGCCCGGAAACCGCGCTGTAAACACTTTCTTCGTATAATATCACGATCCGTTGAAGACCTGGTTAATCCTGTTAATTGAAAGATCGGCTCGGCGTTGTAGGGCCGAAATCTCGTTCCCGCGCATGATCGCGCTGCCAAAGGTCTGAATGAGGACAGACAATTATTTGAAATCACTTGATATATCGAACGGGGGCGCTTTCGCAAGACCGCGGTCTCGATGCAGGGCGTTTGCAATGCCTCGGGCTTTTTGGAATCGTCATTTCCTTCAGATATCTTGACCGAGACTTAATCTCACGCTGTGGAATGGTCCCTCTGTCCTGTCTTGTCAGGAAGCCCAGCGTGGGAAAGCTCAGTGAGCGTTCCGACCGCCGCCTCGGCAAAGGGACATGACGGGGCGCCTGTGCCACCGGGGGAAGGAAGGGTTTGGCTGAAGAGTCGCTCCATTTCGGGATCGCCGGCTATCTGACGGCGGCCGTGGCCTTTCTGGCCCTGGGAATCTACGTGTTCCTCAAGCGCCAGGCGCATCTGCGGTTCACGCTGATGGGCGTTGCCTGCTTCGTGACCAGCGCCTGGGGGCTTATCACGGCCCACAACCTCTGGTCGATCGGCGGGCTCACATTCTACGCAGAGACCCTCGAGGTCTTGCAGACCCTACTGTGGATGGCCTTCTTGTGGAGCCTCCTGCGCCCGGACCGCTGGGTCTCATCGGTCTGGATTCTCGGCATTTTCGGCCTCGTGGCGGTTGGCGCGGACTTCCTGATCGTCGCCAGCCATGGCCTGGACATCGTCTCGCGCCGCTGGAGCTATATCGCCCGCATCGTACTGGTCGTCGGCGGCTTGCTGCTGACCGAAAATCTCTACCGCAACACACCCCGACAAGATCGCTGGGCGATCAAGTTTCTCTGCCTGGGTATGGGCGGAATCTTCGTTTACGACCTCTACCTCTACGCCAACATCGCGCTGCTCGCGGCGCTCGATGCCAATTTGATCCAGGCGAGGGGGGCGATCTACGCGCTGGTCGCGCCGCTGGTCGCGGTGTCGGCGCACCGGATCGGACGGCATCGCGGCGAGCTCGTCATCTCGCGCCAGTTCGCGCTCTACACCGGCGCGATCATCTCGAGCGGCGTTTTCATCATCGCGATGGCCACAGCCGGCTACGTCATCCGCGAGTTCGGCGCCTCTTGGGGCGCCGTGGCTCATCTGGTCTTTCTGTTCGGCGCTGGCGTCGTATTGGTTGTCGTGCTCACCTCCGGGACCTACCGGGCTTATCTCAACGTCCTCATCGGCAAGCATTTCTTCAAGTACAAATACGACTACCGAAGCGAGTGGCACCGGTTCATCACGACGGTAACCAAGAGCGATTCCACGGCGTCCCTCGAGGAGCGCATCGTCAACGGCATCGCCGACATCGTTCACTGTCCGGCGGGTGCCCTCTGGTGCGAGGAGCGCGGCGCCTGCACCCTGGCGGCAACCTGGAACATGGCTGCGCCGAGCCTGACCGAGGCCGAGGTCGAGCCCCTCATCCGGACGTTCGAGAGCAGCGGTCGCATCATCTATGTCGAGCCGCCCAGCGATGCGCCGGCCGCCAGCGAAGGCGCCGACGTCGTGCCCGCGGGGCTCGGGCGGCTGCGCAATGCCTGGATCATCGTGCCGCTGCTGCACCACGAGCGGGCGATCGGCTTCGTGCTCTTGGGCAAGCCTCGGGCGCCGCAGCAGCTGGGATGGGAGGACTACGATCTGCTGCGCACGGTCGGGCGTCAGGCGGGAAGCTATCTCGCCGAATCGCACGCCACCCGCGAGCTCGCCGAGGCCCTGCAATTCGAGCGGTTCAATCGGCGCTCCGCTTTCGTGCTGCACGACATCAAGAACCTGGTCAGCCAGTTGTCCGTGCTGTCCTCGAACCTGGAGCGGCACGGCGGCAAGCCGGAATTCCGTTCCGACATGACGGCCACCCTGAACAACGTCGTCACCCGCATGCGCAGCCTTCTCGACAGGCTGCATGGCGATCAGGCATCGGCTCAGGCCGCTTCGACCGTAAGCCTCGCCGGCATCCTGAGCGACCTCAGCCAACTCGATGGCGGCGCGCAGATTGAGTTTCGCCACGATGAGGACGATAGTCCGGTGGACATCAAGGCCGATCATGAGCGCTTGTATTCCCTCTTCGGACACGTCATCGAGAACGCGGTCGAAGCGGCGGGCGACGACGGTTGGGTCAGGATCAGTTTGCACACGCGCGGTGATTGGGCGGTCGTCGAGGTCTCGGACAACGGCCCTGGCATGGACGAGGCCTTCATTCGTGATGAACTTTTTAAGCCCTTCCGCTCTACGAAGAGTGGCGGCTTTGGGATCGGCGCCTACCAGTGCCGAGACTATGCGCGGGAACTAGGGGGTGATGTTCAGGTGATCAGCAGTGTTGGGGCGGGCACGACGGTGCGGGTATCACTTCCGACCTATCAGGCTGAAATTGTTGGCAGAACTGCGGCCGGGGGACGAAACCTGCGATGAGCGCGAATGCTGCGAGCCTCTTGATCGTCGATGATGACGACGGTCTGCGCCGACAGCTTCGCTGGGCGTTCGACGGCCTCGAGGTGTTCGATGCCGGCGATCGCGAGGCGGCGCTTTCCGTGGTGGGACGCGAGCAGCCGCCCGTCGTGCTGCTCGACCTCGGCTTGCCGCCGGATCCCGATGGGCCGAGCGAAGGCCTGCGGACCCTGCGCGAGATCCTGTCGGCGGCGCCCGAGACCAAGGTCATCGTCATGACCGGCCAGGAGGAGCGTGAATACGCGCTGAAGGCGATCGCCTTCGGCGCCTACGACTTCTATCAGAAGCCGCTCGAGGTCGAGATCCTGCAGCACATGATCCAGCGGGCGGTCAATCTGCACGCCTTGGAGACGGAGAACCGCCGTCTCGCCACGGCATCGGCCGAGACGCCTCTGACCGGCTTCGTCACCAGCGATCCGGAGACGATCAAGGTCTGCGAACAGATCAGGCGCTTTGCCGCCGCCGGCGTGACCGTGCTGCTGATCGGCGAAAGCGGGACCGGCAAGGAGGTCCTGGCCCGGGCCGTCCATGAGATGAGCGACCGCGTGGATGGGCCCTTCGTTGCCATCAACTGCGCGGCGATCCCCGAAAACCTGCTCGAAAGCGAGCTCTTCGGCTACGAGAAGGGCGCCTTCACCGGCGCCGTCAAGACCACGCCCGGCAAGGTCGAGCTGGCCAACAAGGGCTCGCTGCTGTTGGACGAGATCAGCGAGCTGCCGATGCCCCTGCAGGCGAAGCTCCTGCGCTTCCTTCAGGAACGCGTTGTGGAGAGGGTCGGCGGGCGAAAACAGATCAGCGTGGACATTCGGGTCATCGCCGCGACCAACCGCGATCCTCGCTCCCTGATCGAGGATGGTGGTTTCCGCGAGGACCTGTTCTTTCGCTTGAGCGAGGCGGTCGTGAACATCCCGCCGCTCAGAAAGCGCGCCAAGGATGTCGTGATCCTCTCCCATCACCTGCTTGAGCGCTATTGCAAGGAGCTTGGGCGCAATCTCCGCGGCTTCACGCCGGATGCGCTCGCCGCACTGTCCCGGCACCACTGGCCCGGCAACGTTCGCGAGCTGGAAAACCGGATCAAGCGGGCTGTCGTCACGGCCGAAAGGGGCTTGATCGACGTCGAGAACCTGGATTTGCCCAAAAAGCCGTCGGGCGGAGCGCGCATCACGCTGAAACAGGCCCGGCAGTCGGCTGAGGAGGCGGCGATCAAGGCGGCCATGGCCGAGGCCGAGGGCAACATCTCGCGTGCCGCCAAGATCCTCGGGACCAGCCGGCCGACGCTCTACAACCTTTTAGAGCAATACAAGCTTCAAAAGCCGTCTTAGTTGTAGAATCGCACCTTTTGGGGCCTGGCGTTCCGCCGCAACGGCAGGCCGTGGCAAATATGTGGCCACGCTTGTTCCCTGGTGCCGGATTGGGCATGGTCTCGCCGTTGCGAGAGACTGCGGCAATCGGGGGCGCGGCGCGGTGGTGCAAGGCAAGGCCGGTACCGCCGGCTTTACCCTTTCTAAAGCACCCTCATAGTTAATTTCGTGGTGTGAAAACGCCAGATTCCGCGCCTTTTGGAGACTTTCTGCCAGCGCATCGCTGCTTTGCCGCGATCAGCGCACGGCCGATCTTGATCTTCGCGCTCGCGGCCATTCCGATTCTGTTCGCCGCGTATTTCCTGACGCAGCTCAAGAAGGACACCCGCGCCGAAGCCTTCCTCCCGCCGGCGCACGAGGCCATCGCCTATCGGGAAAAGGTTAAGGAGATTTTCGGTCTCAGGGATCCGGTCATCGTCGCGATCATGAACGAGGGCCCGCAGGGGGTCTTCAATCCGCGCACGCTGGCTCTGGTCGCTTCCCTCGCCGAGCGCATCGCGGCCGTGCCGGGTGTCGATCCGGATCGGATCACGAGCCTGGCGGGGGAGAAGCATATCGAGGGTACGACCGAGGGCCTGAAGGTCGCGCCGTTTCTCGCGGAGCCGGTCGTCACGCAGGCAGACGCCCAGCGCGTTCGCGAGGCGGTCGAATCCATGCCGCTTTATCTCGGCAGCCTCGTGAGCCGGGATGGGCACGCAACCCTGATCGCCGTCGAGCTGCTCGACCCCGACGCCGCTGAATCGGTCTACTACGCCCTGCTCGAGCTTGCCGAGGAGGCCGACCTGGGCGCCCAGGAGGCGATCCACGTGGCGGGGGAAGGGGCCCTTCTCGGCTATCTCGGGACCTACATCGACCGCGACGCGAGGACTCTGACGCCGGTCGGCCTGGTCGTGGTGTTCCTGCTGCTTTTCCTGTCCTTTCGCACGACGCTCTCTCTCGTCGTGCCTGGCGTCGTGGCGGCGACGACGCTCGTGGTCACGCTCGGCTCCATGGCCTATTTCGGCCGGCCCGTCTATTTCATCACGAACAGCCTTCCGGTCATCCTCATCGCGATCTCGGTGGCGGACTCGATCCACATCCTGAGCCTCTATTACGAGAACCTCTCGCTGGACCCCAAGGCGCCGCGCCGAGTCCTCGTGGCGCGCACGCTCGCTGCCGTCTGGAAGCCCATCCTGATAACCTCGCTGACCACGATCGCCGGCTTCATGGGCGTCTATCTTTCGTCCAGCTCCCCGCCGATGGAGGACTTCGGCCTCTTCGCGGCCTTGGGAATCGCCGTTGCGCTGGTCGCCTCCCTCACCCTCGTGCCCTGCTGTCTGGCCATCTTCCCGGCGAAGCTCAGCCGCGTCGTGCAGCGCGGCGCCGACGCGGGATCGTCGGAGGCCATCGACGCGCCGGGCCGCTTCATGGTCTGGCTCGGCAAGAGAATCGTGGCGCAACCCGGCCTGGTTCTGGCCCTCTCCCTCGCCGTGGGAGTCGCCGGCCTCATCGGGCTGTCGAAGCTCGAGACCAACGACTCGGACATCGACAACTTCCAGGCCGACGAGCCGATCGTCCTGGCGCACCACGCGATCAACGAGCGCTTCGACGGCACCAGCATCCTCAACATCGTGATCGAAGCGGCCGAGCCGGACGGCTTGTTGGACCCGGAAAGCCTGCGAAAGATCGAGGCCTTCCAGGCATTCCTCGAGACGCTCCCGCACGTCAACGGCACGACCTCGGTCGTCGACTACCTGAAGCAGATGAACCAGGCGCTGAACGACGGCGATCCGGAAGCCTACGCGCTGCCCGACTCGGCCGATCTCGCGGCGCAGATCTTCCTGCTCTACTCGATGAGCGGCGATCCGACCGACTTCGACGAAGAGATCGACTACGAGTACCGCCAGGCGAACCTTCGCGTGCGCATGGACAGCGGCCTCTTTCAGGACGAGAAGGTCGTCATTCGGGCCGTCGAGCGCTACATCGCCAACGAGTTCAACGAGGCCGGCCTGACGGCGAAGATCTCGGGCCACGTCGCCGTCCACTACTACTGGATGACCGAGCTGCTCTCCGGTCATTTCATGAGCGTTGCCTTCGCTCTCCTCGCCGTCTGGGCGATGGCGATCTTCATGTTCCGTTCGGTCTTCGCCGGCACGCTCACCATGGCGCCGGTCGCGCTGTCGGTTCTGCTCGGCTACGCGATCATGGGCTTCAGCGGGATCTGGCTCGGCATCGGGACGTCGATGTCGGCCGCGATCACGATCGGCATCGGGGTCGATTTTGCGGTCCACTCCGTGCATCGGGTCTCGGCATTACTGGGCGAGCGTTGCGAGCGGCTCGAAGATGCCTTGACCGCCATGATTGCCTCGACCGGCCGGGCCTTGCTGTTCAACTTCCTGACGGTGTTCTGCGGCTTCAGCGTTCTGGTCATGAGCCAGTCGCCCGGCCTCATTCAATTCGGGCTGCTCATCGCCGTGGGCGTCAGCGCGAGCTTCCTGGCCAGCGTGACCACCTTGCCGGCCCTGATGGTCCTTCTGCGTCCGGCTTTCCTGAGCAGACCGCGCGGCGAGCCGGTTTCGCGCAGTGTTGATGAACGGAGCGGGTTCGTCCTGCAAGCCGAGAGGAGACAAGGATGAAAAGCTTGACGCGCTCCCAGTTGGGCGGTGTCTGCCTGGCGGTCGCCGTGGCCGCGGCGGGTCTCTTGCCGTACGGGCCGGCGGGCTCGACGGTGCAAGAGCTGACCCCGGGCGACGAGATCGCCAGACTGATCAACGAGCGCCCGGACGGCGAGACCGTCAGCCGCGTGATCGAGATGGAGCTGATCGATCGCAACGGCAAGTCCAAGGTCAGAAACGCGCGCTCGTTCCGAAAGTATGTCGGCGATGAACGGCGCCTGGTCATGTTCTATCAGGAGCCGCGCAACATCCGCGGCACCGCTTTCCTGACCTACGACTACGCCGAGGCCGATCGGACCGACGATCAGTGGCTCTATCTGCCGGCCATGAGGAAAGTCAGGCGCATCTCGGGCTCCGAGCGCGGCGACTACTTCATGGGCACCGACTTCAGCTACGACGACATGAAGCAGGAGACCAAGGTCTCCCTGGACGACTACACGCGCACGACCTTGGCGAAGGAAGACTACAACGGCCGCGAAGTCTATGTGGTCGAGGCGACTCCCGTGAGCGATGAGGTCGCGGAGGAGCTGCGCTACAGCAAGGTCGTGAGCTGGGTCGACACCGAGATCTGGATTACGCTCAAGTCGGAGTTCTGGGACGTTCAGGGTAATCCGCTCAAGACCGTGGTGTTCGACGACATCAGGCAGGTGGACGGCATCTGGACCGTGCATCTCATGACCGTCGAGAACCACAAGACCGGACACAAGACCGTGTTCCGCATTAGTGACGTCGGCTACGATACCGAGGTCTCGGACAAGCTGTTCAGCCGTGAAGCGATGCGGCGCGGCGTCTGAGCGCGAGAGCCGACCACCGTCTTGAGAGCTGTATGGAGCGCGGTCGGGGACGCGGGGTCAGCCGCCGCGATCCTGGGCCGTTCTCGATGGCACTGTGCGAATCGGCGCCATTAGCGCCAAGATAGTGAGCTGGCTGCCTTGGCGGCCGCTGGGGGACGGCAGCAACGCACTTGGTGATGGCCTTTGGATCGACCATAGGCGGCTGGCGCGGGGAGAGTGACCCTGGTACCGGGCCGCGGGCCCTCCGGCCTTGGTGCTGTGCCGTGGCGCTGGGCCTCGCCTTGTGTCTCCACGGCGTGGGGCCGGCGCAGGCGGGGGAGGACGAAGGCGCGCTCGGATCGTCCTTTCTCAGCGACGCCTCGCTCGACGCCGGACTTGATGCCGAGGTCGAAACGGCCTTCGAGACCGATGACGCCTCGGGGCAGAAGTTTGAGGTCCAAGTCTGGCCGGAGCTGGTGATCGACTTTCCCGGCGGGCTCAGCGTGACCGCGATGGGACGGCTGCGCGGCGACGCCTTCGACGAGCTCGAGCCGGGTAGCCCGGCGCAGGACACGAC
Source organism: Kiloniellales bacterium (assembly GCA_022360075.1). The sequence goes on from JAKSDN010001012.1 coordinate 15,592, forward strand.
GGCGCCGCAGACGCGGCGCGCCCTGATCGGCGACGATGTCGAGCTCGAGCTCAGGGAGCTCTATGCCGAAAAGCAGCTGGGTGACCTGCATCTGACGCTGGGCAAGCAGCAGGTCGTCTGGGGACAGGCCGACGGCCTCAAGGTGCTCGACATCGTCAACCCGCAGGACTTCCGGGAGTTCATCCTCGACGAGTTCGTCGATTCGCGCATTCCGCTTTGGACCTTCAATGCGGAAGTCGATATGGGGGATGTGACGACGCAGTTCTTGTGGCTGCCGGATCAGACCTACAACGACATCGCCGAACCGGGCGCGCTATTCGCCTTCACCGCGCCGCAGTTCACGCCGGCGCTGCCGCCGGGCGCGGTGGGCGTCGTGCAGCGCTCGCCGGACCGGCCCAGCGCGTTCTTTCAGGACTCGAACGTGGGCGTGAGGCTCTCAGCCTTCGTCGACGGCTGGGACCTGACGGCGAACTACCTCTATCACTACTCCAACAATCCGGTGTTCTTTCAGTCGCTCGTCCCGACCTCGGCCGGACCGGTGCTCGTGGTCACGCCCGAATACCGACGCAGCCACCTGATTGGCGGCACCTTCAGCAACGCCTTCGGCGACTTCGTGATACGCGGCGAGGCGGCCTTTCTCACCGATCGCTTCTCTCTCACGAGCCTTGCCGTCGACCCCAACGGCGTCACCGAGAGCAACGAGATCTCCTACGTCCTCGGCGTCGATTGGTACGGCCTGGACGATGTGCTGCTCAGCGGTCAGATGTTCCAGAGCATCCTGACGGATGCCGGGTCCGGCCTGATCCGTGACCACGTGGAGACCAGCTTCACGTTGTTGGCCCGGCATTCCTTCCTCGACGACGAGCTCGAGGCCGACGTGATCTGGCTCACCAGCCTCAACAAGGCGGATGGCCTGATCCGGCTCGAGCTCACCTACGACCTCTGGGACGGTCTGGAGGTCTGGGCCGGCGGCGACATCTTCTACGGCGCGTCAGACGGCTTCTTCGGGCAGTTCAACGACCGCGACCGTGTCGTGACCGGCCTCAAGTGGCATTGGTAGCCTTGCCCGCGCCGCCCTGCGCGGGCGGGCCGACGCGCCGCTTACGCTTTTCGAAGCGAGCCTAGGCCGCGCCGCGCCAGATCCGCCCCTGGTCGGTGGCCACCTGCCAGAGCTCTTCCTTGTGGGTCTGGCTGTAGCTGAGCAGGTCTTCGATCTCGGCGAAGCAGGGCTGCCTGACACCGTGGTAGTTGACCGTCGGTCCCAGTGGCTCGAAGTGCAGGCCGAAGCGCCGTATGAGCCGGATCAGCGAGGGCTCCATCACGGCGAAGAGGTGCGTGACGTCCCGCTCGGCGCTCATCTGCAGGCAAGCCCTGAGAAGGCCAAGGGTGATGTGCGGCATGCGCCTGCGCTCGTTGCGCACCGGAAGCGGCGTCACGCCTTCCGGCTTGGTCTCGCCGTAGAGCGTATCGCCCAGGCGCCGGCGGAACTGCTTCGATATCGCGAAGCGCGAAACCTCGGCGCTGCTGTGCAAGGGGATGCGCTTGGAGTCGGTCACCAGGGGGTGCCGGCAGACCTCCTGGATCGGAAAGCTCGTCGAGAGCGCCTCCGGATCCGGTAGGATCAGCCGGACCGCACCGGCCACCTCGCCGCTGGGGCGATGGCGGATCAGACTATGCGCGGCCTGCGTGTCGTAGCCGTCGGTTTCGAGGCCTTCGGGGTTTTCAGCCGGGTCCTCGAAGGGGTTCTCCACGCAGTAGACCTGGTAGCGGAGACGATAGACCTGCTCGATCTGTTCCGGCGTGTCGGCCTGTATGACCTCGAACCAGCGATTGAAGGAATCGGCGGCGCTCGGTTCGGCCTGGGGAGGAATGGGGATCTGCGCCACTTCGCTGTGCGCTAAAAGCATACTCTGCCTCTATGAGGATTGGGTCCATAGTTCAAGCGTCACGAAGGGCGGTCGATTAGTGGCAGGTACAGACTATTCGACAGTTCTTACATTCACGTTAATAGAAAATTTGTAATCTGAACTAGTATTGTCTAGTATTTGATCTAAGTCTTCCGAGCTTTTTACGTGGTTCGGCTGCCGGCTCGCAGTTTCGGCTTACCTTCGTCACTGCCTGGCTCGGAGAGAATCTCTAGAGTTCGATGATTTGTTACCATTGAGTTGTCATCACCGGGCTCGACCCGGTGATCCAGAGTGGCGTTTGGGTCAAGCGATGCCTGGATCGCCGGATCAAGTCCGGCAACGACGAGTGGGAGGGGGCTCCCTCCAAGCTCTTTGTTCTGAAAGCAATCATTCTCGGTCAGGCTCTCAGCCGGCGGAGCTGGCGGACATCCGCTCGTCCAGGACGTCACCGAATAGCCGTAGCTGGCCTTGCGTGGTCGTGTCCCAGCTAAAGCCCGTGGCATAGCGGCGGGTTTCCTCGCGGGTGGGCGGATCAGCCAGAAGCCGGGTGATGGCTGCGGCAATCGCTTCGGGTGTGCGCTCCTCGAACAGCACGCCCGCCGCCCGTTCGGCGACGACCTCGGGGGTGCCCCAGATGTTCGAGGCGGCAACCGGCGTGCCGCAGGCCATGGCCTCGAGCAGGACGTTGGCCCAACCCTCGCGGCTCGATGCCAGGACCAGGACGTCGGCGGCCCGGTAATGCTCGGCCATGCGGGCGTGGGCGACGCTGCCCAGCAGACGGACCCGCTCGGCGAGCCCGAGCGAGGCGATCAGGGCTTCGAGGGCCGGGCGCTCCGGGCCTTCGCCGACCACGACCAGGCCCGCCTCCGGCAGGTGGGCCATGGCGCGGATCACCAGGTCGTGGCCCTTGCGCGGGATCAGGTGACCGGCGGACAGGAGCAGCGGGCCGGAGAGACCGAGCGAGGCGCGAAGATCGGCGCCCGGTCCTGGCGTGAAGAGCTCCAGATCGACGCCGTTGGAGAGCACACGGACCTTCTCGCCGGCGACGCCGAGACGGACGAGCTCGTCCTTCAGGGCCTGGCAGACCGTGATCAGCCCGTCGGCACGCGCGGCGGCCCATTGAATCATGCGGCGGGGCAGGGCATAGCGGGGGATCAGGTTGAGGTCCGTTCCCCGGGCGGTGATGACGAGCGGTTTGGCGAGATCCCGGGCCAACATGGCGGCGGCGACGCCGTCCGGATAGAAATAGTGCGCGTCGATCAGATCGAAGCTGAGGCCCCGCGCCATGAGGCGCCCGAGGGCCGGTTTCACGGCGGCGTACATGAGGAGCGGCGCCGCCGTCATCCCGACCTTGGGAATCAGGGGATAGCGCGGGTGATGGACCCGCAGCCCGTGCCGCTCCTCGCTCCGCGGCGCCTTGGCGAAGGTGGCGTAGCTGCCGAAGGCCTCAGAGCGAAAGGGAAACCAGGGGACTGGGGCGATAACGCTGGCTTCGAGCCGGCCCGTTTCGACCACCTTGCGCAGACGGTTCTCGACGAACACGCCGTGATTGGGCTGTGCGGCGTTCGGGTAGAGCGTGCTGAATGTCAGGATCTTCACGCGCAGGGCGGCCCGTTTGGCGGTCTCGTTTTACCGATCACGGCAGAGCCGCGAGGCTTTGCTCGAACAGGGCGCGGTAGCTCTCGGCCATGCCTTCGAGCGTGTAGCGGTCCGTCGCGCGCGAACGGTTCTCCGCCCCGAGGCGTTTGCGCAGGGTCCTGTCGTCGAGCAGCCGTGCGAGACCGTCGACAAAGCCATGCTCGTCATCCTTGCCGACGACGAAGGCCTTGTTCGCCGGGGCGACGATCCGCCCGATGTCGCCCACGTCTGTCGCCGCGACGGGCAGACCGCTGGCCATCGCCTGGACCAGGCCGTTCGGCATTTGTTCGGTGTCGGAAGACATGGCATAGACGTCGAGCCAAGGCAGGACGGCGTGGACCTGGTCGCTGTGTCCCGGCAGGTGGACCCGGTCGGCGACGCCGAGTTCCCGGGCCGTTTGGTGAAGACTCTCGCGCTCCGGCCCGTCGCCCAGGATAACCAGCTTTGCGCGCCGGTCCCGCGTGGCCTGTGCGAAGACTCGCAGAAGCCGCTTCAAGTTCTTTTCGGGGCGCAAGGGTGCCGCTGTCCCAACCAGGAGGTCTCCGACACCGGGATCCGGCAGCAGCGGCGGACGGGGCAGGCGCGCGCGGTCCGGGTTGAAGCGCGTGCAGTCCACGCCGTTGGGGACGTGAAGGATCTTGTCGGCCGGGACCCGCCAGCGTCGTTTCGCGATCTCGACCAGCACAAACGAGGGGACCACGAGCCGATGGATGCCCCGAAGCGCGAGCCGGCGGAAATAAACCCGCCTCGCCTTTTGGCCCGACGCCTCGTCGGGCCCGAAGCCGCTTTCGAGGTGAATGCGGGTCCCGAGGGAATGCAGGCCGTGGGCCAAGGTCCACTCGATAGCGCCCCAGTTGTAGGTCAGCAGCAGGTCCGGCTTCAGCGCCTTGAGCATCTGCCGATATCTCAACAGCCGCACGGGCAGCGAGCCTTGCTTATCGGGACTCGGCGCCAGCGTGGCGTCTACGCCCGAGTCGATCCGGCTGGCGCAGCCGCTTCGGCCGTCCAAGGGCAGGATCGTGTGGCGGTAGCCGGCGCCCAAACGGTTCATGACGTCGGACATGCGGATTTGAACGCCGCCGGCATCGAAGGTCGGAAAGACGTGCACCAAATGGCGGACCTTGCCGCCGGGCTTCGGCGCGTCGCCTGCGGTCGACTTCGCCTGCGCTCGGACCGCCTGTCCCATCTTGTCCTTCTCGCTGTTTCCGGCTTGGGCCGCATGGGGCAGCCGGGCCTTCCCGCTGCCAGAGGCACGCTGGGCCGCGGCTATCTGACGCCGACCGGCCAAAGAATGACCCGAACGGTCTGAAGAACGATGAAGACGTCGATCAGGATGCTGTAGTGCTTGATGTAATAGAGGTCGTACTGAAGCTTCTTGCGGGCTCCCTCGACCGACGCGCCGTAGATGTAGTTGAGCTGGGCCCAGCCCGTGATGCCCGGCTTAACCCGGTGACGCTCGTTGTAGTAGGGAATGGACTCGGTCAGCTCGGCGACGAACTCCGGCCGCTCGGGGCGGGGGCCGACGAAGCTCATCTCGCCGCGCAAGACGTTCAGGATCTGGGGCGTCTCGTCGATCCGGATCTTGCGGATGACCGCACCGAGAACGGTCGTCCGGGGATCGTTCTTGGCGGCCCAGACGGCCTCTCCGTCGGCCTCGGCGTTCACGTGCATGCTGCGGAACTTGATGATCTTGAAGGTCCGGCCGTTCTGGCCGACGCGCTCCTGGCGATAGAAGACGGGCAAGCCGCTCTCGATGCAGATGGCGATCGCCGTCGCCGCCATGAGCGGCATGAAGAGGATCAGGCAGATGATGCTGACCACGATGTCGAAGGCGCGCTTCACCAGTTGCTGGAGATTCCCGCCGGGAAAGCCATCGGAGAAGATGAACCAGCTCGGACGAAGCGCCTCGAGATCGACGCTGCCGGTCTCGCGCTCCAAGAAGGTGTTGTAGTCGAGGATCGGGGTGCCCGAGAGCTTGCAGTCCAGCAGGTCGTCCAGCGGCGCCTGGCCGCGCCGGTCACTCAGCGCCACGACGATTTCGTTGACGTTGTACTCGTCGACCAGCTCCACCAGGGACCGGGTCTTGGCGATGATTCGCATCGGCGCCACCTTCGGCGGGCCGGTGCCGATGTCCAAGAACCCGACGCAATTGAAGCCGTAGGCCGAACCGGAGCGCTCCAGCGCATCGATCTGGGCGGCGTGCTCGCCGGTGCCGACGACCAGGACGCGGCGCTTCAAGAGGTCGTTGTCGATGATGTTGACGAAGGCATAGCGCAGCAGGAGGAAGCCCGCGAGGGACACGCCGAGCGATATCGCCAGTGCGCTGCGCCAGACCGTCAGGGAGGGCCAGACGTAGAAGATGACGGAGAACACGACGAAGCTGATCGCGAGGCCGACGACGATTCGGCTGAGGACATCGACCGACCGCAGGGCATAGCGGCCATCGTAGAGGCCGACGGCGAAGATCGTGCTCACCAGAACGAAGGTGTAGACGAGGGCCTGCCCGAGATGCGTGGAGACGACCGAGGTAAAGTCATGGAAGTTGGCCCAGCGGAAGAAAATGCCTGCGTAGTAGGCAACCAGAAAGAGCAATGCCTCGCCGGACAGTAGCACGGCGAAGGGCTTAGAGAAGTGGTTGCTGAGAACGCGGATCACGGCTCACCGGCTCAGAGTTCGGAACAAAAAGGGCTCAAGCTCAACCGCTGCTCGAATTTGATCAACTTTAGGTTGGTCAACGTCAGCCATTTGTATCAGACACATATGGCACATGTCCGGTCGGTCGGGGAACCTTATTCTGACCATGATTGACAAATTATTGCGCCGCAGCAGGCGTGCTTCTGTCCTCAACGCGCCTGTTGGCGTGCGAATGCCGCGTAAGCGCCGCGGCGTCAGCGGACCCGAACGGCCGCTTTTGACCTTTGCGCCCAAATCGCCACGGCCAATCCTTGGTTTCAACCATCCGACAGGAAGTCTCTCTACTAAAGGTAGTATACACCGAGGGCCTGATCGGAGGCTAGGGCCGTTCTGTCACCCAGACAGTTCTGGGTGCTTGTTCTGGCCCGACCCGTCGAGGGGTACCGCGGCCTCAAATTTGGCGTGGTTTGGTTTAGAGAAATTAACTAGTCTGGCACTAGCATCGTGGGGGGGGGGCAGTCAAAGAGGGAGTCGGTCCTTGCCGTCAGGTTGACAAGATTGTGTCCTTTGCGTGCTTTGTGATATGTAGGCCGCAAAGCTCTGTAGAATAACCGAAGTCTTCGTCCTGCCAGACCGCTCGAATACGTCCGCAACGATGGCGATGGTGTCAAACAAGTTGTCAGGCTATCGTCATTCCGATTGCCGACGGCATTTTTTACTTGTCGGCTTGGCGCCGCTCGCCTTCGGCGTTTCGCTCATCGCCTGGTCCGCGGCCACACTGGCCGAGCCCATGAGTCGGAAGGCCCTCGACGA
>JAKSDN010001363.1 GCA_022360075.1 Kiloniellales bacterium
CAGAGCGCGCCTTCCAGGCATGCGGCAAAGCCCTCGCGTCTTCCCAGCTCGCTCTGCGCCTCGAGCGCTTCGTCGTCACTTGCGGAGGTCGCGAAGCCCTTGCTCTGCTCGATCACTTCCAGAATCAGGCGGTCGCCGAGCGGCTTCGGCACTCTGGTTCCCGGGATCTCGGTCGTTACCGGCGCCCAGGGTTCGGGCACGTGATCCAGGCCTCTCTCCGAGGCATCGACGATCGGGCGGCAGCCGTCGGACTGGACCGCCACCATGCGCGGCAGCTTGGCGCCGATCCAGCCCATGGCCTGCAACTCGGCGAAGGCCTTCCACATGCCGATGAAGCCGGTGCCGCCGCCCGTCGGGTAGTAGATCGCATCGGGCAGCTTCCAGCCCATCTGTTCGGCCAGCTCCAGGCCCATGGTCTTCTTGCCCTCGATCCGGTAGGGCTCGGCCAGCGTGGAAAGATCGTGCCAGCCTTGCTCCGCCGTGCCTTCGCGAAGCAGTCGGCCGCACAGGTCGATCAGGCCGTCCACGCGATGGCCCCGTGCACCGTGGAGCTCGATCTGGGCGACGTTCGCCTCCGGCGTGTCGGCGGGCATGAAGACGTGGACCTCCATGCCGGCCCGCGCCCCGTAGGCCGCCGCCGCCGAGCCGGCGTTTCCGGCCGTCGGCACGGCGATCCGCGTCACGCTGAAATGCCGTGCCATCGTCACGGCCATCGCCATGCCGCGCGCCTTGAAGGAGCCGGTCGGCAGCCGGCCTTCGTCCTTGACGACCAGGCCGCCAAGGCCCAGCGCCCGGGCGGAGCGCGACAACGATACCAAGGGCGTTGCCGCCTCGCCCAACTGGACCGGGTCACTGCGCGACGACAGCGGGAGCAGCTCTCGCAGCCGCCACATATCGGATTTCCGGGCCAGCAAGTCCTGCTTCGTCACCGCCGCGGCGACTCGCTCCAAGTAATAGCGGATGAGCAAGGGGGCGCCGGCGGGCGAGAGACCGTAAAGACGGTCGTGGGGAAAGCGCTCTCCGGTCGCGCTGCATTCGAGATGCGAGACGAAGCTTCCATCCGCCTGCGCGACGGCTCGCTTCGCCGTCATCGGCGCCGTTCCGATGAAGAGCGCGCGTCCAGAGCTTTGCAATCGCCATAGAGCTTCACCCCCGCGCTCCCTAGTGCGAGAGAATCTTCGAGAGAAACTCGGCAACTCGCTCGCCGCGCTGCTCGCCGAAGAACGCCTCCGTGGCGCAGTCCTCCTCGACCCGCCCGTCGCTCATGAACACGACCCGATCGGCGACCCTCCTGGCGAAGCCCATCTCGTGCGTGACCACGAGCATGGTCATGCCTTCGGTGGCGAGCTCCGTCATGACGTCAAGCACCTCGTTGATCATTTCCGGATCGAGCGCCGAGGTCGGCTCGTCGAACAGCATCGCGATCGGGTCCATCGCCAGCCCGCGTGCGATCGCGACACGCTGCTGCTGGCCACCGGACAACTGGGCCGGAAACTTGCGGGCGTGCTCCGCCAGACCGACGCGCTCGAGCAGCGTCATCGCGCGAGCGCGGGCTTCCTCACGACCGCGGCCGAGCAC
>JAKSDN010001364.1 GCA_022360075.1 Kiloniellales bacterium
GCCGGCCGCGAGCTCGGCGAGCAGGAGCAGCCGATGCACGAGGTTGGCCGGCTTGTCGAAGGGCCAACCCGGGCGCCGGTCGGACAAGAGGAAGCGGGCGGTCGAGGAGATATAGAGGCCATGGCGAATTCGGCGCAAAGCCAGGGAGCGCCAAAGCGAGTTCTGGGTGTCGATGAGGATGTCGTAGCGCTCGCGCACCGGTGAGCCGCGCAAGATCTCCCACTTGCTATGCAGCAGATCGGGACGGACCGAGACTTCGTCCAGAAGGCCCTCGGTCAGCGGGCTCAGGACCGTGGCATAGGCGGTGTCCTCGCTCGTCAGCCAGGTGATGCAATGCTCTGGAAAGAGGGCACGAACAGCGCGTAGGAAGGGCAGCTTCTGGATCGCGTCGCCGACCAGATCGCGACCGTTGTAGATAACGATCGAACTCATCGGCGCGGTCTCCGCGGCGCCAACCGCGCCGAGCGGGACGAATGCGTGCGGCGGCGCGCGATAGAGTTTGAATTCCGGGATCGCTTGAGGAACATAAGCGCCGCCTTATCACGAACCGGCCGCCCTGGCCAATGAGGAGAAGCCGACTTGTCGAACGACGCGCCCGCCACGCCGGCCGATGAAGGCGCGGCGCCGAGCCCGAGCGGGGCTCGGCAGATCGAGGTCGAGGTCTCGCCCGGCGAGCTGATCGACAAGATCTCGATCCTCGAGATCAAGGCCGAACAGATCGAGGATCCCGAGAAGCTCAAGAACGTCGTCTATGCCCTCGCGCTGCTGCGCCGGACGCGGGACGACGCCTTGGTCGAGAGCGACACGCTGGCGGGGCTGGAAAAGGAGCTGAAGGCGATCAATCAGGCCCTTTGGACCATCGAGGACGACATCCGCGCCTGCGAGGCGGCGCAGGACTTCGGCCCGCGCTTCATCGAGCTTGCCCGCGCCGTCTACAAGACCAACGACCGCCGGGCCGCCACCAAGAAGAAGATCGACCGGCTTTTCGGATCGGCCCTGACCGAAGAGAAATCCTACTACGGCAGCGATTGAGGCGCGGCCGGCAGCGGCGCGGGACGCCGGGCCGCGAGGGCGGCGCCGATGACCTCTTCGCTCGGCAAGTCGTCGAGCGACGGCCGCCGCAGCACGGTCACCTTTTCGCCCGGCGGGGCGAGCTTCACCGGGTCCGAGCGGTCACTGTAGAGCACGACCAAGGGACAGCCGGCCGCCGCGATCAGGAAGCTGGGGCCCGTGTCGTTGGCGACGGCGACGCTGGCGCCGCGGGCCAGTGCCACGATCTCCTCGCGGTTGCTGTCGATGTCGTGGGCGCCGGGACAGGCCCGGGCGATGGCCGCGGCCTCCGCGCGCTCCGCCGGGCCGCAGATGAGCACCGGGGCGACACCGTCGGCGGCCAGCGCTTGGGCCAGCGCGACATAGCGCTCGATCGGCCAGCGCTTCCAGCGGTGCTGCGGCGAGCTGCCCGGCACCAGCAGCGCATAGGGACCCTCGATGCCGTAGCGAGAGATGTCCGCCGTCAGGAAGGAGACGTCGGGCAAGGGCACGGTCTCGATCCCGGCAAGGCGCAGCAGCTTGGCCTGCCGCTCGCGGATGTGCAGGCGCTCGGCGGGATCCGCCAAGCGGTGCGAGCAGCCTGGCGCGGTCCCGACCCATTCCGGTTTCGGCCGTCCGAGCAGGCGGAAATAGAAGGCGGTTCGCTCGGCCCACTGCAGATCGTAGACCCGATCGAAGGCGCCACGGCGCAGGCGGCGTATCAGGGGCAGCCAGAGGTCCGGCCGCAGCGGCGAGGCGCGCGGGTCGAGCCAGACCTCGTCGAAATAGCCGCTGCGCTCGGCCAGCGTGCGATAGGCCCCGGTGGTCAGGAGCGTGATCCGGTCTTCGGCATGATGGCGGCGAATCGCCGCCATCGCGCCCAGAGC
>JAKSDN010000713.1 GCA_022360075.1 Kiloniellales bacterium
CCCCCCAGTGGGGGGAGAGGTTAGGTGAGGGGGAAGCGCTGTGGACCGGCCGTCCTCACACCACGCCCTCTCGAGTCTCCTCTCGCCGACCAGCATTGCGGTCGTCGGTGGCCGCGAAGCCGAGGCGGTCGTTCGGCAGTGTGAACGGATGGGCTTCTCTGGGCCGCTCTGGCCGGTCAACCCGGCGCGCGAGATGATCGCCGACCGGCCTTGCTTCGAGACCGTCGGAGACCTGCCATCGGCACCGGACGCCGCCTTCGTCGCCGTGCCGGCCGAGGCCACGATAGCCGTGGTGCGCGCACTGGCCGAAGCGGGAGCGGGCGGCGCGATCTGTTACGCCTCGGGCTTCGCCGAGACCGGACCCGAGGGCGCGGCGCTGCAAGAGCGCCTGATCGAGGCCGCGGCCGGCATGCCGGTGATCGGCCCGAACTGCTACGGCACGCTGAACTACCTGGACGGCGTCGCGCTTTGGCCCGACCAGCACGGCGGCCGGCGGGTCGAGCGCGGCGTCGCCATCGTGACGCAAAGCGGCAACATGGGCATCAACATGACCATGCAGCGCCGCGCGCTGCCGCTCGCCCATATGCTGTCGCTCGGCAATCAGGCGACGGTGGGGATCGAGGATAGCCTGGAGGCCCTGCTCGAAGACCCGCGCGTCTCGGCGATCGGCCTGCACATCGAGGCGCTGCGCGACATCCCGGCCTTCGAGCGCGCGGCCCTGCGCGCCCTCGAGCGCCGCGTGCCGCTGGTCGTCCTGAAGACGGGGCGCAGCGAAACCGGCGCGCGCCTGACCTTCAGTCACACCGCCTCGCTGGCCGGGCCGGACACGCTCTACGATGCGCTCTTCGCGCGGCTCGGCGTGGCCCGTGTCGAAACTCTGCCAGCCTTCCTGGAGGCCTTGAAGCTGCTCGCGGTCGTCGGGCCGCTGCCGGGCAACCGCCTAGCCTCGGTTAGCTGCTCGGGCGGGGAGGCCTCGCTGATCGCCGACCTGGCGGCAAGCCGCAACCTCCGCTTTCCCGAGTTGAGCCGCGAACATCGGCAAGCGGTGAAGAAGACGCTCGGCGACCGCGTGGCGGTCAGCAACCCGCTCGACTACCACACCTTCATCTGGGCCGACGAGCCGGCCATGACCGCCTGCTTCGGCGCGATGCTGGCGGGCCCCTTCGATCTCGGGCTCCTGATCACCGACTATCCGCGGGACGACCGTTGCGACGACACCGACTGGGCCTGCGCCACGCGGGCCTTCACCGCCGCCGCCAAGGCCAGCGGCCGCCGCGCCGCCGTCATCGCCACACTGCCCGAATGCCTACCCGAGGCCGTCGGCGAGGACCTGATCGCGCGGGGCATCGCGCCGTTGCAGGGCATGGCCGAGGCGCTCGCCGCCATCGAGGCGGCCGTACGCATCGGCACCGCGCAGGACGCGCCGCGAGCCCCGGCCCTTCTGAGTTCGGCCAGCAACAGTTCGGCCGCCAAGGTCCATGACGAATGGATCGCAAAGAGGTTGCTAAGCGAGCGCGAAATCCCCGTGCCCCAGGGCCAAGTCGTGACCAGCATCGAAGCGGCGATCGCAGCGCAAGCAGCCATCGACGGGCCGGTGGCGCTCAAAGCGTTGTCGTCCGACTTGACGCACAAGACCGAGGCCGGGGCCGTCGTGCTCGGCCTGCACGATCCGGCCTCGATCGCGGCGGCGGCCGAACGCCTGCTGGCGCTCTCGGACCGCGTTCTGGTCGAGCACATGATTGAGGACGCCGTCGCCGAGCTGATCGTCGGGCTCGATCGCGATCCGCAGTTCGGCCTCTACCTGGTGCTTGGCACCGGCGGCGTGTTGGTGGAGCTCCTGGCGGAGACGAAGACGCTGCTGTTGCCCACGACAGCCGATGAAGTGCGACAAGCGCTGCTATCGCTGAAGACCGCGCCGTTGCTTCAGGGATTCCGCGGCCGCCCGGCCGGCGATCTTGACGCTGCCGTTGACGCGGTCCTGCGCATCGCCGAACTGGCCGCCGACGAGCGACTCGGGATCGAGGAGCTGGACATCAATCCCCTTGTGGTTCGGCCCGAAGGCAGAGGGGTCGTCGCCGTCGATGCCTTACTGCGAACCAGAAGCGAATTGCCGGTTGTTGCCCCTCATGCTGAGCCTGTCGAAGCAGTTGGTGCGAGGCTGGGGATCCATCGCCTAGCGCTTCGCGCGGTTCGTACCGAACCCTTCGAGACGCCCGCTTCGCGCGCTCCTCAGGATGAGGACATTTCTTAATGCCACCAGAGACCTACCTCATCCTGAGCGCCCTACAGGGCGTGTCTCGAAGGACGCACATCGGTCATGCAGCGCCGTCTGCAAGTCCGAGATCATCGGTTCACTAGCTCTCTGGGTGAGCGCCGAACGACAATGAAAAAGGTACGGAGACCCTAATCATGAGCGACGACGTCCTGAAGGTCGAACGCAGCAACGGCGTCCTGGAAGTCACCCTCGACCGGCCCAAGGCGAACGCCATCGACGCGGCGACCAGCCGGCGCATGGGCGATCTCTTCGCCGACTTTCGCGACGATCCCGAACTGCGCGTGGCGATCGTGACCGGTGGGGGCGAGCGTTTCTTCAGCGCCGGCTGGGATCTCATGGCGGCGGCAGAGGGCGAGCGGCCGGACAGCGACTACGGTGTCGGCGGCTTCGGCGGCCTTCAGGAACTGCCCGATCTCAACAAGCCGGTGATCGCCGCGGTCAATGGCATGGCGGTCGGCGGCGGCTTCGAGCTGGCGCTTTCGGCCGACCTGATCCTGGCGGCCGAGGGCGCCCGCTTCTCGCTGCCCGAGATCAACGCCGGCACCCTGGCCGACGCCGCGACCATCAAGCTGCCGCGCCGCCTGCCCTATCACGTGGTCATGGACCTGCTACTCACCGGGCGCTGGATGGAGGCCGAGGAGGCCAAGCATTGGGGGCTGGTCAACG
>JAKSDN010000876.1 GCA_022360075.1 Kiloniellales bacterium
ACGGACAATGAGCAAGCACTACGACGTGATCGTCATCGGCAGCGGCAACGCCGGCATGGGCGTTGCCGGTGTCACCCGCGCCGCTGGGAAGTCGGTGGCCATGGTGGAGTCCTGGGACGTCGGCGGGACCTGCGCGATCCGTGGCTGCGTGCCGAAGAAGGTTCTGGTCGCCGCCGCGCAGGTGATGCACCAGATCGAGCGGGCGCCCGAACACCATATCGACGTCGCCGCGCCCAAGCTCGACTGGGGCGCGCTAATCGCGCGCGAGCGCGGTTTCGTGGAGGGCGTGCCCGAGGCCTTCGAGAAGAGCTTGAAGGACCGCGGCATCGATCTCTACCGAGGCCGCGGAAGCTTCACCGGCCGCAACACGGTCGAGGTCGTGAACGGCAGCGGCAGCGAGGTCCTCGAGGCCGACAAGATCGTCATCGCCACCGGATCCAAGCCGCGCCCGCTCGACCTGCCGGGTGCCGCGCACCTGATCACCAGCGACGACATTCTGGAGATGACCGCCTTGCCGGACTCGCTGATCTTCATCGGCGGCGGCGTGATCGCGCTCGAGTTCGCCCATGTCTTCGCGCGGGCCGGCACCAAGGTCGCCATTCTCGAAGCATTGCCGCGGCTCCTGCCGCGCATGGACGCCGATGCGGTCGCGCAGCTCCACAAGGAGAGCGAGCGCATCGGCATCGATATCTTGACCGGCGTCGAGGTCGCATCGATTGCCGAGGCCGGCAACCTTCTCGAAGTGACGTTCAAGCACGAGGGCACGGAGAAGACCCTCACTGCCGAGCGCGTCGCCAACGGGACGGGACGTATCGCGGATCTCGAAGACCTGAACCTAGCGGCCGGCGAGGTCGCGCACGACGGCCTGCGCATCACGGTCGACGAGACACTGCGCAGCGTCTCCAACCCCAACGTCTACGTGGCCGGCGACGCGCACTGGGCCTCGGCCCAGCTCTCGCCGATCGCGACCTACGAGGGCCGATTGGTCGGCCAGGCGATCCTCGACGGCACGGGCAAGGCGCCGAGCTATCGGGAGATCCCGTCGAACGTCTATAGCGTGCCGGCTTTAGCGAGTGTCGGCCTGACCGAAACCGAGGCGCAGGAGCAAGGCCTCGCGGTCGAAGTCAAGACCACGGACATGACCGCGTTCCGCTCGGCCATGACCCATGCCGAGACGGTTGCCTGGTCGAAGGTCCTCTTGGAGAAGGACAGCGGCAAGATCGTCGGCGCGCACATGGTGGGCCATGGTTCCGAGGAGGTAATCCACCTCTTCGCCTTCGCCATCAAGCACGGCATCACGGCGG
>JAKSDN010001161.1 GCA_022360075.1 Kiloniellales bacterium
CAGGACTTCGCGGGCGATGCGACCTACGAGGAGGTCCAGACGGCCATCGACGACCTCAACGAGGACGAACAGATCGAGCTGGTTGCGCTCACCTGGCTCGGCCGCGGCGACTTCGACGTCAAGGAATGGCCCGAGGCCGTCCGGGCCGCCCGCGAAGCGCACAACGACTACACGGCCGGCTACCTGCTCGGCATCCCGTTGCTCAGCGACTACCTCGAGGAGGGCCTCTCCCAGTTCGGCCATTCCTGCGCGGAGCTGGAGAAGGCGCATCTGTAAGGGGCGGATGGGGTGGCACGAAGGCGTTTGGCGCAGCGCGCGCTAGGTCTGGAAACCCTCCACATTGTCATGCTCGGGCTTGACCCGAGCATCCATTGACGTGCGGTAACGCTGAGTCCGGCAGGGTCTCCGGTCCCGGCCCTGTGATTCCCATGGGCCCTCGGGTCAAGCCCGAGGGTGACATGTCGAGTATCGTGCAAACCTAATGGCAAGCCCGAGATCCGCAAGGATGCTACACTGGCCGGCACAAACAAAGCCGACCACCAAGACCGGGCAAGACATGAAACTCTCCGACATCAAGACACCGGCGCTGGTGCTGGACAAGGCCGTGCTCGAGCGCAACTGCGCGGCCATGGCCTCGCGCATGGCCGAACATGGCGTGCGCTTGCGGCCGCACCTCAAGACGGCGAAGTCGGCGCAGGTGGCCGAGATCGCGACCCGCGGTCAGTTCGGCGGAATCACCGTCTCGACCCTGGCCGAGGCGCGCTACTTCGGCGCGCGGGGGCTGCGCGACATCACCTACGCGGTCGGCATCGTGCCCGGCAAGCTGGACGAGGTGGCGGCGCTTCAGCGCGACGGTCTGCGCCTGACGCTGCTGACCGACAACAGGGACGCGATCGAGGCCGTCGCCGTCCGCGCGCGCGAGCTGGACACCGACCTCGCGCTGCTTATCGAAATCGACACCGGCGGCTTGCGCGGCGGCGTCGCGCCCGAGTCGGCGGACTTGATCGCGCTCGGCCGCGCCATCGAGGCGGCGGAGCGATTGTCGCTGGCCGGCGTGCTGACCCATGCCGGACACTCCTATCACTGCCGCAGCGTGGAAGAGGTTCGCGCGGTTGCCGAGGCGGAGCGGCGCGGCATCACGACCGCGGCCGAGCGCCTGCGCGCGGCGGGTCTGTCCTGCGATGTGGTGAGCGCCGGCTCGACGCCGACGGCCGTGCATGCCGCCTCGCTCGCCGGCGTCACGGAGATGCGGCCCGGCGTCTACACCTTCTTCGATCTCGATCAGGTCGGCATCGGCGCCTGCGCCATGGCCGACATCGCGCTCACGGTCGTCGCCTCGGTGATCGGCCACAACCCGCGCGCCCGCCGCGTCCTGATCGATGCCGGTGCGTTGGCGCTCTCCAAGGACATCAGCGCCGGCGAGTTCATGGCCCATGCCGGCTACGGCCTGGTCTGCAAGGCGACGGACACGGTGCCGCTCGACGGCCTCTATGTCGCAGAGGTGCACCAGGAGCACGGCCTGATCGCCGCCGCCACGGGCGAGCCGCCCTACGACCGCTTTCCGATCGGATCGCGCGTGCGCATCCTGCCGAACCACGCCTGCATCACCGCCGCCGCGCACGACGCCTATCACGTCGTCGAGGGCAGCGAGCGCGTGATCGACACCTGGGACCGCGTCAACGGCTGGTGAGCGGCAGCGTTCGGGTCGCCGACCCGGTTGCCCGTCGCGTCAAGCCATGCAACTCTTGCGCACATGGGCGGTCGAGCGAGCCAGCGTCAATCTCCGTCGACGGGCAAAGCGGCATCTCGTCGCCGTGCCGGCACGGCCACGCGGCGCCTGTCTTTTGCCGTACCGAGCCCTGGCCTGCCACTCCAGCGCAAGGCTGGCGCCTGTGCCTGCGGCGGCGGCTGCCCGCGCTGCCAGGCCAAGCCGGCCGACGGCGTGACCGTCGGCCCGATCGACGATCCTCTTGAGCGCGAAGCCGACCGCGTGGCCGATCAGGTCATGGCGGGCGGCGGCTTGGCGGGCGCGAGCGCACTTCCCGCTTCGGGCGCTGCCGGCTTGCAGCGGCAGGCCGAAGAAGAGGAAGAGACGGAACTGCAGGCGCGGCGGGACGGCGCCACGGCGGCGGGACCGCACGCAGGCTTCGCGGCGCGCCTCGGCAGCTTGCGCGGTGGCGGTCAAGGGCTGCCGCGGGAGACGCGCGGCTTCTTCGAAAGCCGCTTCGGCCGCGACTTCGGCGGCGTGCGGGTTCACGTCGGCGGCGCGGCCAATCGCCTGAACCGCGAAGTCGGCGCCTCGGCCTTCACCGTCGGACGCGACATCGCGTTCCGCGACGGCGCCTACCGGCCGCGCGAGGCCGAGGGCCAGCATCTGCTTGCCCATGAGCTGGCCCACGTCGTGCAGCAAGGGGCGGCCCCGGCCGGCGCCGAGGCGGGGCGCCGGCTGCAGCGCAAGCCCGTGGCGGTGCGTGGCCGGGCCGCGCCGGGCCGCCTGCAGCGCCATCCCGTCTACGTCTCCAAGCACGGCGCGCAGAAGTTTCTCAAGACCGCCGCGACCTTCTTCAGAACCTGGGGCTACGCTCCGGTGAAGACCGGAATCGATTCGGTCGAAGAGGTGGTCGAGGACTTGGCCAAGAAGAAGAGCCTGGGCCGCATCACGCTGGTGACCCACGCCCATCCGAGCAACCTCTTCATGGCCATGCTCTCCGGCGGGCCGCCGAAGGTCCTCGAGAGCGATTGGCGCGTCGATCTGCGCGAAGAGGCGAAGTTCGACCTCGACGACATGGACATTCTCGGCGGATCGGAGCAGAAGCCGAAAACGCCCCTCAAGGAGGATCCCGAGGAGATCGTCGAGTTCGAGCGCCACTGGCTGCCCGAGAACCTCCTGAACCACATGCTCATCGCGGCGCGGCGCGACAAAGACGACCGCAAGAAGCTGGAGAAGATCGGCGACAAGGACGACGTGATCGTGCGCCAGTACCTCTGGTGGCAGATGGAGCGGGCCTGGCTGGACAGGATTCTCGACAAGAAGCGACGGCGGGCGTTCCGCAAGAAGCACAAGGAGCACTTCGGAAAGACGAAGGTGCTGGCCGAGCTGCAAAAGAAGTCCGAGGTCTATCGCGACATCCTCGTCGCCCAAGGCAAGACCAAGGGCGGAGGCCCGGTCGAGTCGGATTTCGACCCGATCCCGCCGATCGTCAAGAAGGCCGAAAAGACGCTGAAGATCGATCCGGTGACCGATCTTTCCGCGGTGCGCAAGCAGTTACGGGAAAGCCCGTCAGATGCGGTCGCGCGCGTCTGGCAGGACCGGAAGTTCCTCAAGAACCTCACGGCCGTGCGCCAAAAGATCACCAGCAAGACCTGGTTCGAGATCCAGGGCTGTCGCGCCGGCAAATTCCCCAACTACCTGAAGGCCATGCAGGACTTCTTCTCGCACGGCCGGAAGACCCCGAAAGTCACCGCACCCGATTGGTACCAGGGCTTCGGCGCGGTGAAGTGGGATCTGATCGGCACCTCGGAAAAGGCGCTCGAGAAGGCGTTCAAGAAGCGAAAGGTGCGCGAGTCCCTGAAGCACTGGTATCCGATCCTCATGGGCAAGGCGCTGCCCGATCCGCTCACCTGGGAAGCGCTACGCGACTTCATCAAGGCGCCCCATGCCTTGCCCAGGGCCTATCCGAACTCGGGCGAGCCGCGCAGTCAGTTCCTCGTGGGTGAGAACCTGGAGGGCGACGCCTTCCTCAAATGGCTCTCCAAGCACAGCTATCGGATCAGCAAGGAAGAGAAGATCCGCGAGGCCTTGTTCACGGACAAGAGCACGAAGAAGAACCTCGAGGGCCTCATCACCGACTTCCTGATCGAGGACAAGGACGCCGCCTCGGAAGTCGCCTACCGGCCCGATCCGCGCTACAAGAAGCACATCATCAGCGCTTGATTGCCGTCGTTCAGCAGTCCCTTCAGGAGCTTGCCATGCGCGCGTGGGAGATCGTTTCCGATGCCGGGGTCGATGCGCTGGCCTTGAACGAGCAGCCGGCGTCCGAGCCGGGCCCGGGTCAGGTGCTGGTCAAGGTCCATGCCTCGTCGATCAACTACCGCGATCTCTCGACGATCGAGGACCCGGTCAGCCGCAGGCTGCCCTATCCGACGATCCCGAACTCCGACGCGGCGGGCGAGATCGTCGCGCTCGGGCCCGGCGTGACGGGCCTCGCCGTCGGCGAGCGGGTGG
>JAKSDN010000445.1 GCA_022360075.1 Kiloniellales bacterium
ATCGCAAGACGGTCACCTCCGGGTTCGACACCAGCTCCGGGACGTCGGCGAAAGGCGCGGTGCTTGTGACGTCGATACTGCCGCCGAGCAGCGCGGTGACGCCGGCCGATTCCTCCGCGATCAATGGGATATCGACACCACCCACCATCGGCTGTCCCTCGACGAAATAGTCTTCGAATGCTTCTAGCCGAAGGCTGGCCCCGGGATTGAAGGCAGTCAGACGGAAGGGGCCGCTACCCACGGGTTTCGCCGCGAATTCTTCGGCAGAGCCGGTTTCGAGGATGTGCTTCGGAACGATCTGGCTGCCGGTGCGAGTGTTGGTCAGGTAGCCTAGAAGCGGCGCGAAGGGCTTCGAGGTCTCGATCTCGAGGCGGTGGTCGTCGATCACGCGGACTTCAGACACGACGTCGAACTTCGATTTGTGGGGTGAGCCGAAGGCCTCGTCCTTGACCCGCTCGAGGGTGAACTTGACGTCTTCGGCCGTCAGCGGCTGCCCATCGTGGAACTTCACACCCTTGCGAAGCGTGAACTCCCAAAGAGTCGGGCTCTTCGAGGTCCAGGACTCGGCAAGATCCGGGACGATCTCCATTTTCTCGTTGAACTTGAGGAGTGTGTTGAAGACGCCCCAAATGACATAGAATTCGGGGATCAATGAGGCCTTGCCCGGATCGAGGGTGTTGATGACGTTGTAGCCCGTGATGCCGGCCCGCAGATTGGCGCAGACCGCTTGGGCTTGTCCGGCCCAGAAGGGCACATGGGCGAACGCGCCCACGGCGAGGCCGGTCTTAAGTATCTGGCGGCGATTCAAGTGCCAGTATTCATACTTATTCATGAGTCTCTCTCCCTGTTTTATTGTTTGTAACGCTCACTTCGTTCGTCGATCATTGCTCCGCTTCGAGAGCCCCAGCCTGATCGCTCTCGGACGGTCCGGCCGCGACTGGCCTGCCAAAAAGGTGTCCCACCTCGGACTTGAAGCGCTCGATCTCGACGTTGCGCTCGGCGGCAGACCATCCGAGCTCCAAGGCCATGATGTCTGCGGCACGTGTTATCTCGGTATCGGTGAAGTCATGCCGCCACCCGACGCCCGTGCGCCGATAGAGGACATCGGTCAGCGTCCGCGCCTGCTCTTCGGAGGCGCAGGCCCTGAGATGTCCGAGGCGAATCCGCGGATCGCCGTCAATGAGCGGCGGAGTGTTGGTGTTCCCGGGGAAGTCCCGCAGCTTATGGGAAAGTGGCCGGGGCGATTCTGTGGGCTTGAAGATCGATTTAAGCCGCTTCGTGACCTCCCGGCCTGCCGAGCGGTGTGTCATGACCGGGCCCGCCGTCAGCGCGAAAACGCGGTTCAGACCGATATGGCCAAGATCATGAAGCTCGCGCGACCGCTTGCCTTTCGGTAGCGCCGGATCGTAGGTCAGCGGTCGCACGCCGGCCCATGTCGATTGGATGTCGGTCCGCCCAATCTTGAGCCCCGGCAAGATCGCGTTCGTTTCCTCGAGCAAAAACGCAACATCCCTCTGGTTAGCGGAAACGTTGTCATAGTCGCCGTCGAATGCTGTCTCGGTCGGTCCGATGTAGTGCCGGCCGTGCCAAGGAATGCAGTAGTACGGTTCCTTGAGGCTATTGGTCGTCGTGATCCCGAAGTCTCGGCATTCGGCGGGAAGCTGCACAACAATGTGAGCACCCTTGGTGCCGAAGGTCTTACGCGGCGTGCCGGTCCTTGCAGTCTTCGCGACATGGTCGATCCAGATTCCTGCCATGTTTAGAACGGCCGTTGCCTGGACAAACACGGACTCCTCCCGGCTTTCCACATCGGTTAGCCGGATCTCCCATTGCCCGTTGCGGTCCGCCACCAACTCGGCAGTCGTGTAGTTCCGCGCGACTGCGCCCATCCGCTCGGCGTCGAGTACGGCGTCCATGCATATCCGCTCAGGCCAGTCGAGTTGGTACTCCGTGAATGCGGCGACCGAGCGTAGCTGCTCCCGCTGGGCCAATGCGGCCACCAGCGGGTTATCTGCAGCCTGGTCCGGAGAGAGCCGACGGTAGTCGAGCGGTACGTTCTTTGAGGCGAGGCTGCCCAGCAGCTTGAACGCTAGGTCGGTCTGCCAAGGCGAATAGGGTCCGTTCTCGAAGATCGGGAAGAGAAACGTCATCGCCCGGGTTCGGGCGCCGGCTGTACGGACCATTTCGTGTCGCGCCCGCATTGCCTGACGGGCCATACGCAAGGCAACAGCGAATTGTGCCGGATGGCTTAGGAAATGGCGCAGCGGGCTCGGTGCTTCGAAGTATCTCAGTCCGCAGTGGAGAAGCCGACTCGAACGGCTGGTGGCACCTGAACCGAAGTCGGCCTTATCGACGATCAGGACCGAGTAGCCTTCGGCCGCGGCGTGCTGCGCCGCGCTGGCACCGTTGATGCCGCCGCCTATGACGGCAACGTCGAATACGCGGTTAGCCAGAGAGGCGAGCGAAGGTCGCATCACGCGGCCTCACGCTTGCCATTGACTTCGGCCAGCCCATCGAGAACGGGTGTGACGCTTGGAAGCTCTTCGACGCGACGCAGATCGGCGAGGATCGAAGGGGCGTCTTCATCGTCGACGAGGCGGCAGAACTTCTCCGCCAAAGCTTCTTCAGAGAAACGGGTTTCCGGATCCCAAGGGTCGCCGTCTGCGAAGTCTGTCTCGGCGGCGTACTCCCGACCGTCTTGCCAAATGCGTATCCCGCCTGGCATTTGCCGGATCTGATTCCTTTCGAAGTGGTGCGCAAACTGCCGTGCGCGTGGATGCTCGATAACCTCGACCTTATCCTTCAGCGCAACGAATTGCGGGTCCAGGTCCCATCGCGCATCCAGCCAGCTCGGGCCGGCGGGTTCGCCGAGCAGTTGGAGGGCGATCATGTGCGGATAGCTGAACTGTCGGCTTGCGAAGGTCTCGGGGTCGCGCTGGGTAAATCGCCGCGAGATTGCAAGTGGGCTCGATTCTACGACGACGCGCTCGATCTTTGCCGGTACCAATTCGTGGGTATGCATCAACCGCTCAAGGGCGGTCATGGGGTAGTGGGTGAAACGGCAAGTCGGCCAGGGCTTGTAGGTGATGTCGCGCAACATCCACTGTTGCTCCAGGCCGTCGAACAGATGATGGAGATGGCTGCTGTCCCGCCCGTACATGCGGGCCATGCCTTGCTCGTCCTCGAGGATAAGCGGGAATCCTTCGGTGCCGCTCGCCGCCGAGATCGCTCCGAAGAGCCCTGTCACCGTGCACCAGCCGGCGTCGCAGTACTTGCAGTTCGGGAGATCGATCGCGGACGACCATTGCGATCCGGCCGGCAGCGGTGCGTTCGATGACGCGACTGCCAGGGCTTGATGGAATGTATCGGCGTTGAGGCGCAGCGCCTTTGCCGATGCTGCGGCGCTGGCCAAGACGACGGGGGCGGCGACCCCCCAAACGGTCGGATAGCCTTCGACCATGCCGTCGCGTACGAAGACCATGGGTCCGATTGCCGTCGCAAGCCGTGCGCCGATTTCGTAGCCAACGATGATGGCCAGCAGCAGGTCCTGTCCGGTCAGGGCTTCCCGCTCGGCCAGCGCGAGACTGGCGGCGAAAGCCCCAACGCCGAAATGAACCCCGACCGGGAAGGTCTCGTCGAAGTCCATCGCGTTGGCCAAGCGACCGTTGATATAGGCAGCCCGCAGCAAGCCGGTGCGTCCGCGACGGCCAACAACTGCCGCGTCTTCACCGGATCCAAAAGCGGATGCGCCGGCCATTACAATCGGCGCGATCTCGGTTCTCGCGCCGCCGATGGTGCAGCCCAACGTGTCGATCAACAGCCGCTTGGCCTCGTCTACGACATCCCGCGGAACATCTTCGAAACGCAGTTCACCGAAATAGGAGGCAAGTTTGGCTGCCTGCGGCATATCCCTTTGACTTCCTGCCCAGTCCGTTGACCCTATTCCAGAGTAGGCAGAGGAAGTGATATGCCGTCAAATTACAGGCTGTGGTTCGTGTATGCTTTTTGATTATACGGCTTCGCTCGGCTTGCCGTCGGCCATTGGACCGATGATGGGGACGCGGGCCGCTCGCAGGGCGGCAAGGAACCGACTGGCAACCTTCGAGAGAGGGCGGTGGCCTGGATGGAGAACGCCGACGTGAAATATGATCGCCGGCTCGAACGACCGCACCACAATCGGTTGGTCCTTGAAGTCGTGCGCCGTAAAGGGATCGATGAGGCCGACACCGAGGCCTCTCGCCACAAGTGAGCCGATGGCACTGGCGAAGGGGGTCTCGTACGCGATTTTGTAATTGACCCCGACGGATTGAAAGACCTGATCGATCCGGTGGCGGCCGGCACAAGCTTTGGTCAGCACGATCATCGGCACATCGATAAGGTCCCGCGGCGTCACTGCTTCCAGCTTTGCCACCTCGAAGTGCGACGGCACGGCCAGTACGTAGGGTGTCTTGCAGAAGTCCTCCATGACGAAGCCCGAGCGATGGAAAGGGAACTCGGCGAGGCCGAAGTCGACCTGCTGCGAGGCGGTCCATTCCTCGACCTTTGCGGAGATCTGGATGTCGTGCCGGATGTGCACATCTGGATGGTCGCCCGCGAAGTCCTTGATCACCGACGGAACGAAGCCGAGCCCCAGCGCGGGCAGACAGGCCAGATCCAACTGGCCGCGCTTTGCCGACTGAATGTCGAAGGCGGCGTGGCGTATCTTGTCGATCGACGAGAACGCCCGCTCCACTTCCTCATAAAGCAGCTGCGCCTCGGGCGTCGGGACCAAGCGCCCGGTGCTACGATCGAACAAGGTGATGTTGAAGTTGCCCTCGAACTTCTCGATCAGCCGGCTGACCGCCGGCTGCGAGACCTGCAGGATCTCGGCCGCACCGCTGACGGTCCCCGAGATCATCGTCGCGCGAAACGCTTCGAGCTGGCGCAGCCTCATGCCCCTGATCCTCCCACCGCTCGGTCTCTAGTCATCCAAGTCTGTACCTTTGAGTTGCTGGCCTCTTCGGCGTATGGCGCTCATCAGTTCAGCGCCGAGAGGCTATATAATTTTTATGCATATTAAAGAGCTACAGAAGATCTAAAAGACATACTTTGGCCAAGCCGATGAAAGCGAACCGTTGCCGACTTCGCCCGAGGCCGCGTCGCAGCGTGAACTTGCGGTTCAAGGCCGATCCTGGATTCGAGGAACAGTAATCTCTCGGAGAAAGTGCTGGATCAGGCCGCGGCTTCGAAAGGCCCTTGCTGATATCGGCAGTTGTATGCTCCCGCAACGAACCTGTATCCAGGCCTGTCGATGAAGCAGAGCAACAAAACGGCTAGGTTCGACCCAAGGCGGCCGTTCGGCCTCAGGCTGGCGAATGACGCATATGCGGACAAAGCGCCATTTCGCTGAATGACCGCTCTCAAATTGTCTTGATGTTCAAAGACGATTTTAGCCATCTGGCATAGTCCGCCAGCACCGCGTCGTCTCTGGAGCAATAGGTCCATTTCTGCAGGCGGTTTGCTACGATGAACCCGGCACGCTTCAAGAGTTCGATATGGCGGCTCATGGTTGGCTGACTTACACCGAAATGTTCCGCCAGAAGCTGCACGCATACGCCGACCTCTACCGGGTCTGCGGATTCCTGTTTGGAGAAATGCGCCGCTGGATCGTCCAGCAAGCGAAGCACCTCGATGCGGGTCTCGTTGGCAAGTGCCTTGACTTGATCTTCTCTGTTTGGCATATCCATAGATAAATAGCGAATTTGCTATATGTCAATGATTAAATGAAAGCGAAGCGATGCTAGAGCTGAAGGAGCGTTTTTCATATCAAGGGCAGTCCGTCGCTTGGGGCTCGATGGGTGAAGGCGATCCGATCGTTCTGATTCATGGGTTTCCTTGGTCCGCGCAAGCATGGCGGTCTATCGCACCTTGGCTGGCGAAGACCCACAAGGTCTATTTCTTCGACATGCTCGGCACGGGCCTGTCCGAGAAAGGCTCCGACCAGAATGTGACGGAGTCCGTTCAAAGCGATTTGTTGGAGGACTTGATCGGCGACTGGGGTCTCACGCGCCCTCAGGTTGTCGGTCATGACTTTGGCGGGTTGTGCGCGTTGCGCAGTCACTTTGTGAACGGCATCGAATATGGCAAACTCCATCTGGTGAATGCGGTCGCGGTGCTGCCATCTGGTTCGCCCTTCTATGCCCATGTCGCGAACCATGAGCCTGCTTTCGCAGGGCTGCCTGACTACGCTCATGAAGCACTCTTTCGGGCCTACATTCAGGCGGCGGCGCATTATCCGCTGCGCGAGGACTCGATCCAGATGTATTTAAAGCCTTGGTCGGACGAAGTGGGGAAAGCCGCGTTCTACCGTCAGATCGCACATGCCGACCTGGGCAATATCGAAGAAGCGCAAAAACTCTATGCGGAACCCGATTTTGATGTCCATATGACATGGGGAATGCGTGACACGTTCATTCCTTCTGAGCAAGGGCGCGAGGTGCAGAAGCTGCTCAATGCAAAGAGCTTCACGCCCATCCCGGATGCGTCACACATCGTCCATGAAGACGCACCGGCGGCGTTGCTCGGGTCGCTGCTCAATAGCATCTAATCGCGAATTCGACAGTCGGCGAAGGAGACATTCGCTGCACACTGACTAATGACGAGGCTGGGCTCAAACCGGCCTTTGGCTGTAAAGCCAACGAATGACCGAACTTGGCCGAATTCAGCCACTCAAGTGAGCTCATGGATCAACTTGGGCCATCATGCTGCTGCTTGGAAAAGGCCCTGCTGATATCGATGGGTGCGTGCCTCCGCAACCATCGTCGGCAGCACCCCAGAGGTGCTCGAAGAAGCGGCCCCATCCGGGCCGCTCTTTTCGTTTTGTCGCCCACGACGGTTGTCCATCCCCGCAACCATTGTCGTCAGCATCTGTTCGTCCTCCGGATGGGCAGGTGTCTTCTTGCCCGCCGCCAGGGTGAGGATGCCGGCAAGATCGCCTTCAAGCCAAAGATCGGCTTTGTCATTCTCGCCGGGTCCAACCACGATGCGACCAACGAGTGAGCGAACGTCCTCGCTCGCTTCGAGTCGGGTTTGCTCGTCCTCCAGCGCTATGAACAAGCCATCGACGCGCTTGCGATACTCCTCGGCCATGCTGGGATGGAGTAGTGCCGGCGGTTCCTCGATTGTTCGAGCTCGTGCAGGAGCTGCTCCTTGCGGTCTTCCAGCGCATCCATTTCCGCTTTCATGGATGAGCGGTAGAGCCCGTCCTTGATCGCCTCGATCATGGTGCGGATCTGTCGTTCGACTTTCTTTAGCTCCGCACGCTTGGCGGCAAGGCCGGACGATGCTTCCATCCGCAGGCGGTTGATCTCCTGAGTGTACTCTTCGCAAAATTCCTTGAAGAGCGCCGGAGACATCAGGTGGTTGCGCAGTGCGTGCAGGATGCGGTGTTCCAGTTCGGTCCTAGTGATCCGAGTGTGGTTCGAGCATGTGCCCTTGTTCTTGACCGTTGAACAGCCGAAATGGTCGCGATAGGCAATGGAATACCCGCCGCCGCATTCGGCGCATTTGATCAGGCCGGAGAAGAGATAGCGTTTGCGATGCGTTGCGCGGAGGCCATTGCCATCCGCGTCGACGTAACGCTTGCGGATCTCCTTCTGCCGATTCTTCACTGCTTGCCAAAGGTCGTCGTCAAGGATGCGCAGTTCGGGCACTTCCTGGATGATCCATTCATCTTCGGGATTGAGCCGTGCCACGCGCTTGCCGGTCTCCGGGTCCTTCAGGAAGCGCTGTCGATTCCAAACGAGCCGGCCGATGTACAGCTCATTGTTCAACACGCCGTTGCCGCGCTTCACATTCCCGAACAGCGTGCTCGGTCCCCAGCCTTTCCCACGCGGTCCTGGAACGCCTTCGGCATTGAGCTCGTGAGCGATCTGGCGCGGCGATTTCCCGGCGGCGTAGTCAGTGAAGATTCGTCGGACGACCACCGCCTCTGCCGGGTCGATCTCACGCTCACCGCGTTCGGGCTCGCAATCGGCGCCGGTCTTGTGCACCACCTTGTAGCCGTAGCTGTTGCCGCCGCCCGACTTGCCGTCCTCGACACGGTCGCGGAGGCCGCGACGGGTCTTATCCGCGAGGTCCTTCAGGTAGAGTGCGCCCATCGTGCCCTTGAGGCCGATGTGCAGCTCGCTGATATCACCCTCGGACAGGGTGGACCATGCGCACGCCAGCGAATGTCAGGCGTTTGTAGACGCCGGCGATGTCTTCCTGATCCCGAGAAATGCGGTCGAGCGACTCGGCAAGCACAAGGGTGAAGCGCCCCGCCTGCGCGTCCTGCATCAACGCTTGGACGCCCGGTCGGATCAGGCTTGCGCCCGAGATGGACCGATCACTATAGCTGTCGACGACCTTCCAGCCTTCGCGCTCGGCACGCTCGCGACACAGCCGCCATTGGTCCTCGATCGATGCGTCGCGTTGGTTGTCGGAAGAATAACGGGCGTATAGGGCAACGGAGAGCATGGCTTGGCCTTTCAATCAGCCCCCCGAGTCTGAGTCCTTTCGGGCTGCCAGACAAGACTGCGCGTAGTGTTCCCTCGCCGCGTGACGGGCCAGAGCCCGCACGATTCCGAGCAGTCTCGAGTCGATGGGCGTAGCCTGTGATGCAGGATTCGACCCCCGTTGTTTGTTCTTAGCTTTGGTTGAGCGGGGGCCATCTGTCGCCGTCATGTACGACAAAATGACCGCTCAACTCAGTTGCTATAAGACGTTGCGCGGAAGCGTCATCCAAGTGTTTCTCCCGGCTGTTGGATGCCGCTTGCATGCTGTTCCTCAAACTGGATGATATTGGGTGTAGAACTTGATCACCGTTATGCCCTTGGGGTTTCTCAGGTTGCGACATCGGAGATCAAACGCTCACGGGCCATGACTCCAAGCGATAAGCACTGTCCCAGAACATCCATTCGTACTGCGTTGATCGTTTAAAGGCACGTAGCATC
>JAKSDN010000522.1 GCA_022360075.1 Kiloniellales bacterium
AGTCAGCCAGCCGGTGCCGCGCTAGAGTTCCGTCCATGACGATGAGACAGACCGCCACGGGTGAGGGCGAGGTTTTGGCGTTCCGCCGTGTCACGGAGCTTGGCGGTGCGGAATTCCTGCGTGCCCGCTTTGGGGCCTTCCACTTCGCGCGCCACGCCCACGACCGCGTGAGTTTCGGTCTGCTCACCGAGGGCGCCTTGCGGATCGAGCAGCCAGCGGGTGCTCTCTTGGCGCAAAGGGGCGATCTCATTCTGTTCAATCACGACCAGGTGCACTGGGGCGGTGCCCAGCCGGAACGGGGCTGGGCGATCCGCTCGATTTATCTCGAGCCGGCGAAAGTCGCGGCGATGGCGCGCGAACAGGGCGCTCGGCCGCGCGGCACGGTGGGATTTCCCGAGGTTTTGCCGCGAGCCGACGATCTCGTCCCCCTGTTCTGGCAGATGCACGCCAGTTTCGACGACGGCTTCGAACGGCTCGAGGCGGAGACGCGCTTTGCCGGCGTGATCACGGAGCTGCTGCGCCGCTACGGCAAGGTGCCGGGCGAGCCGACGCCCGTCGGGCGAGAGCCGCGTGCCGTGGCGCGGGCGCGGGCCTATCTAGAGGCCCATGTCGGCGAGAACGTCAGCCTGCGCGCCCTGGCCCGGGTTGCCGGGCTCAGCCCCTATCGCTTGGCTCGGGCCTTTACGGCCAGCATCGGCATGGCCCCGCACAGCTATCACATGCATCTGCGGGTGCGCCGGGCCGCCGGCGCACTGCGCCAGGGGCGAGCGGTGGCCGAGGTTGCCCAGGCCTGCGGCTTCGCAGACCAGAGCCATCTGACACGCGCTTTCAAGCGCCATCTGGGCATCACGCCCGGACGTTTCCGCGCCGCCTGACTGCCACCACCTAACCCTCTCCTTCGGGCAAGATCCTTCAAGATCACGCCCGTCCTTCTCGTCATCATCGCCGCTCCGGCGGCTTGCCGCTTCGTCGATCGCGCTGCCGATGCGATCGCGCGGAAAGCCGTGCGCCGGCACGGGGAGAGTGAATCGAGATGACCGTCGTCTTCACCCGGCAAGGACTGTTCGAAGGCGCGCGCGCGATCCTGCCGCTGGTCCCTGGGGCGGTGCTGTTCGGCATCGCGCTCGGCATGCTCGCGCGTCAGTCGGGACTGAGCACGGCCGAGACCGGCCTCATGAGCCTGCTGGTCTTCGCCGGGGCCAGCCAGTTCCTGGCATTGCAGCTCTGGGCCGATCCTTTGCCGGTGCTGGCGATCGTCGTCGCGACCGCGGCGGTCAATGCCCGTCACCTGCTCATGGGGGCTGCCTTGGCGCCCTGGTTTGCGGCTCTGCCGCGCCGCACTGCCTTTGCCTCTCTGTTCTTCATGACCGACGAGAACTGGGGCGTCAGCATGGCTCGCTTTCACGGCGGCTTGCGCGATGCCGCCTTCCTGCTTGGCGGCGGGCTCGTGCTCTATGGGACCTGGGCCAGTGCAACCGTCCTGGGACACCTCGCCGCCGGTTTGATCGCCGATCCCTCGGCCTATGGCATCGATGCTCTGGCGAACGGTGTGTTCCTGGTGCTCTTGTTGTTGCAGTGGCGCGGCCGCGGCTCGCTGCTACCCTGGGGCGTGGCCATCGTCACCGCCCTGACCGTGGAGGCATTCCTGCCAGCCGGATGGCACGTGCTGCTCGGGGCGCTCGCCGGCAGCCTCGCGGGCACGCTGGCCGAGCGCTCGTCGGAACCGGAGCGCGGCCGATGAGTCTGGATGGTCTCGTCCTCGTGACTCTGCTCGGTATGGGTTTGGCGACCTATGCGACCCGCGTTGCTGGCTTTGCCCTCGTCGTGCAGGTCCCGCTGGGGCGCAGGGTCAAGAGGTTTCTCGAGCGCATCCCCGGCACGACTTTCGCGGCGCTCACCGCTCCGCTGGTGGTCGCCGGCGGGCTGCCGGAGTGGCTCGCTGCCGCCGTCACGCTGGCTGCCTTGCGCCTCAGCGGAAACATCTTTCTGGCGGTGCTCTGCTATCCCTGCGTGGTGGCGGCCTACCGAGCCGCCGTGCCGGGCTAGTCTTCGTCGCCGTTCAGGCG
>JAKSDN010000551.1 GCA_022360075.1 Kiloniellales bacterium
GGCCTCCTCGGGCACGAAGACGCGATCGAGCACGACGGTCTCCGAGCCGGTCGCGCGCATGCCGAGGGTCTGCCAGTCGCCGGCAAGCGAGACGCCTTCCGCGCTCAAGGGCACGGGGAAATGCAGCACTTGCCAGCCGGCCTCCGGGTCCTCGTAGGGCGCGGAGGTGACCAGCACATTGCCCTTGGGCGAGCCGCTGGCGAAGGGCTTGCGCGCCGAGACCCGGTAGCCGCCCTCGACCGCCTCGACCTGGCCGTTCGAGGCCAGCCAGTCGTTGGCGCCGGTGCTGACCAGGATCGCCCCGGCGGCGACCTTCTCCAGCAGCTTCTGGCCCGGCTTGCCGTTGCGATAGTTGTAGA
Organism: Kiloniellales bacterium; assembly: GCA_022360075.1. Next base: position 360 of record JAKSDN010000551.1, read on the forward strand.
CGGCCGCCGCGACCAGGTGCTGGTGCATGGAGAGCGCGAGCGCCGTGGCGCCACAATGTCGCGCCAGGCCGCACACGAAGGCGCACATCTCGCTATGGGCCAGCCCGCCGCCGCCGAGCTCTTCCGGCACCAGGGCCTTGAAGATGCCGCGGGCGTGCAGCGCCTCGTAGTTCTCGGCCACGAACACCGCGCTCTCGTCCCGGCTGGCCGCTTGGGCGGCGAACTGCGGGCCGAGCTCCTCAATGATGGATGGCAAATCAATCTTTACAGACATGACAGAACACTCCCTTACCCCGGCCCGATCGCCGGCCTGCCCCCCTAAGTGGGCCAGGCCCGGCGGACATTCCACACAGACTTCGCTTCAAAAAGTGAAGTTGCTGGAATAGCCGGCGCGCCCCTATTCTAGCGGATCATGGCTCTGCACAAGGGATACGGACAGTTCTGCCCGGTCGCGCGCACGGCCGAGATCCTGGGCGAGCGCTGGACGCCCCTGGTCGTGCGCGAGCTCCTGGCCGGCAGCGTGCGCTTCAACGACCTGCAGCGCGGCGTGCCGCGCATGTCCTCCGCGCTGCTGGCCAAGCGCCTGAAAAGCCTCGAGGAGGCCGGCGTGATCGAGCGCCGCGGCGGGGCCAGGGGCGGCGGCACCGAGTATCACCTGACCAAGGCCGGCCGCGAGCTCTTCCCGATCGTCGAGAACATGGGCCTCTGGGCCCAGCGCTGGCTGCGCCACGACCTGGTGGCCGACGAGAACCTCGACCCCGACCTGCTGATGTGGGACATCCGCCGCAACGCCGTCGCCGGCCGGCGCGAGGACAAGCGGCGCCTGGTGGTGCGCTTCACCTTCGAGGGCGTGCCGCGCAGCCGCCGCTTCTACTGGCTGGTGTTCGAGCGCGGCGAGGTCGATCTCTGCATCAAGGACCCCGGCTTCGACGTCGACCTGGAGGTCCAGGCCTCGATCAAGGCCCTGACCGAGGTCTGGCTCGGCCACCGGACGCTGGACGAGGCGCTCAAGGCCGGCGAGGTCCGCCTGGAAGGTACCCAGCACGACGTCGGCGCGTTCCGCGCCTGGTTCGCGCTCAGCACCTTTGCCGAGGCTGCGGAGCGGCGGCAGGTGGGGTGAGGGCCTCTGATCGCGCGTCGGGCGCGGCCACGACCCAGAAGCCGCAGAGCTCGTGAGCTTGTCGGCTTGGACCTGTGACCTCGCTGCATCGATGTCGTGCGTCCTTCGAGACGCCGCCTTCGGCGGCTCCTCAGGATGAGGTAGATCTTTGGTGGCATGAAGAAATGTGCTCATCCTGAGAGCTTGTGAATAAATCGACGTGGGGCTGGAATGCCATCCTGCGTCCTTCGAGACGCCCGCTGTTGTGGGCTCCTCAGGATGAGGACATTTCTTAATGCCGTCGTCGATTTCCCTCATCCTGAGAGCCAGTGAAGGAATTGTCTGTTTCAGTTCGCAAGTCAGTTTTGGCGCTTTGGTGGTTCAGCGTTGGGTCTGGATTGTGAGCAGGTTTCATGGCGCAGCTCTTGCCTGTCTCAAGGAGATCATGCGCATGAGGTTATGGGCGAGGGCATGCCAGAGCAGGATGGTCTTGGCCTTGGCCCGGCCGCGAACGTTGAGTTGGACCAGGCCGCGGTTGCGCAGGGCGGCGTTGATGCATTCGATCAGCGGACGCTGGCGCAGGATGGCTTGGCCTTGAGGGTTGCCCATGCGCTGGCGCCAGTCGGCGACGCCCGGGCCATCGCGCCGGCGTGGTGCGTAGGGGTCGGTCCTGTGCTTGCTCCGGGTCGGCGGGCAGTAGAGACGGGTTGGGCCGTTGTCCGGGTCGAAGGCCCATTCGATGGCGTCGTTCTTGGTAA
>JAKSDN010001429.1 GCA_022360075.1 Kiloniellales bacterium
CGCGATCGCGTGGTCGAACTGGCCGGTCTCGCCGCTGCGGGCGCCGAGGCTTGTCAGGGCGCTGGCGAGGCCGGCCTGGGCGCCGGCCCAGCGCAGCGGCGTGGCCTCCGGATGCCAGACCTCGAGTGCCGCGCGATAGGCGGCGGTGGCTTGTTGCAGTCGCTTGTTCGCCTGCTCCTGATCGCCGAGCAGAACCAGTGCATCGCCGAGATCGCTTTGCGCGCTGGCCCAGACCACCGGCGCTGCCTCGCGGTCGAAACCGCCGGCTGCCTGTGTCAGGTGATCGGTGGCCTGTTCGAGAATCGCCAAGTCGCGCCGCTGCACGGCCAAGACGCCGAGCGAGAGGCCGAGGGCGTATTCCAGGCCGGCGCGCTCGCTCGCCGGTAGCGCGTCAGCGTCCGCCAGGCTGCTCGTCAGGTCGCGAGAGGCGCTGAGCGCGATCCGGAACAGGGCATCGGCCTGCTTGGCGCTGACGGGCTCCAGCATCGACAGGGTGAAGGCGGCGAGACTGGCGTCGAAGGCCGGCCCGCCAGCCAGCGCGAAGACGCGGACACCGCCGTGTGAGGCCTCCATGCCGACCGCGTCGCCGTGTGCCAAGGCGGCAAGCCGCAACCCGCCTCCGTCCGATACCCGGCCCCAGAGCAGAAGTTCGGCATCCGATTCTTCGAGTCGCGCCGCGCCCACCTGGAGGGCCGCCATGTCGATGAGCCGATCGCTTTCCGGCAGGAACTCGATCGTGCGGGCGACGACGCCCCCCTGCGCGTCGAGCGCGTCGCGCAGCCGCCGCTCTTGCGATCCGTCGCCGTCGAGCCGGGCGATCAGGACGACGATGTCGGACTCGGCTGCGTCGGCGGGCACCGTCTGCGCGGCGAGCGCTGCGAGCCAAAGCATGATGATCGCGACGGCGCGCCGGATGGCATCTGCGCGGCCCATGGCGATGGCTCCTCGTTGTGAGATGCAGCTCGACCCTATGACAGCGCAAAGCCCGCTGCGACGCGGGTCACTTTGCCGTGACCGCGGCCACGTCCCACGGTTTGGCGGATCGGCGCAGGGGCGCATGGCGCAGTCGTTGTGATGCTCGTCGGCAAGAGATCGCAAAATGCGAAACTGGTAAAATTCCAAATTGACACAGATGAACACAGATAAACACAGATTTACTAAGTATTGGCCCCGGCATAACAGATGGCACTATCTGTGTTCATCTCTGTTCATCTGTGTCAAAAAAATCTATCCGTCCCCCAAAGATGAGACCTCGTTCACAAAGGCTGTCATCCTCGGACAAGCGCCGTGGAGCGGCGCGCCGATCCGAGGATCCATGGCAGAGATAGGACCGGGGCCCATCCATGGATCCTCGGGTCTCCGCTGCGCTTCGCCCGAGGATGACAAAGTTGAGGTGATTGCCTCGGAACGACGGACGGCGCACCCACCATTGCGATTGGATCGCTTCGCTCACACATCGCCGCGAAGCCGCCGCCTCTTTGACAGTCCGCAGCCAAACTGTCATCTTCCGGTCATCGAGGCCTGGGGTGCTTCCGGCGCGACAGTGTGGCGGAAGCTGAGAACAGACCCATCGAACCTGATCTGGGTCATGCCAGCGCAGGGAGACGCCCGAAAGCGGCCGTTCCAGCGCCGCGCGGCGCTCCCGCCGGGAGGAGCGCCGGATGTCGCAAGAAACGAACAAGCTGCAGCGAAAGGCCGTCGCGCGCCGCGCGTTGCTGGCCGCCGGGGCGAGCGCCGCGCCGGCTTGGATCGCCGCCGGAAGCGCGCCCGCGGCGGCGCAAGCGCGGCACGACTGGACCATGGTGACCTCCTGGCCCAAGGGCGCCCCCGGGCCCGGCACGACGGCCGATCGCATCGCGCGGCGCCTGACCGCACTCAGCGGCGGCCGTCTCTCGGTGAAGCTGTTCGCCGCCGGCGAGCTGGTGCCGGCCCTGGAGGTCTTCGACGCGGTGGCCGGCGACGTGGCGCAGATCGGCCACAGCGCGTCCTTCTTCTGGGCCGGCAAGCTCGAGGCCAGCGCCTTCTTCACCGCGATTCCCTTCGGCCTGACTCCGGACGCCCACAACGCCTGGCTCTACGAGGGCGGGGGCCAGGCGCTCTGGGACGAACTCTACGCCGATGCCGGGCTGAAGCCCTTCGCGGCCGGCAACTCCGGCATGCAGATGGGCGGCTGGTACAAGCGCGAGCTCAAGGCGCGCGACGACCTCAAGGGCCTGAAGCTGCGCATGCCGGGCCTTGGCGGCGAGGTCGTGCGGCGTTTGGGCGTGACCGCGGTCAACCTGGCGCCGGGCGAGATCCTGCCGGCGTTGCAGTCGGGTGCGATCGACGGCGCGGAGTTCCTCGGTCCCTGGAGCGACCAGGCGCTGGGTTTCTACAAGGCCGCGCCCTACTACTACTGGCCCGGCTTCCACGAGCCCAACGGCACCGGCGAATGCCTGATCAACAAGGCCGCCTTCGACGCGCTGCGGCCCGAGTTGCAGGCCATCGTGGCCGCGGCCTGCGAGGCGGAGAACGCTTATGCGCTGGCGGAAGCGGACTGGCAGAATGCCGCGCGCCTGAACTGGCTGGTGGCGGAAAAGGGCGTGCGGCTCCGTGCCTTCCCATCCGAAGTGCTGGCCGCGGCACGGCGGGAGACGGCGGCGGTTTTGGATGACCTCGCCGCGCGCGATCCCCTGTCAGCCAAGGTTCTGCCGTCCTACCGCGCTGCGCTCGAGCGGGCGCGGGCCTGGAGCCGGGTGGGGCAGGGTGCTTTCCTGGCCGCGCGTGACGGATGACCGGCGCGGCATGACGCAAGAGGCGCCATCGGTTTTCCTGCGCAGGGCTGCCGTCCGCTTTGACGGCCGGCCGGTTTTTGAAGCCCTTGATCTGGATCTGCCGGCCGGACGCTGGACCTGCCTGCTGGGCGAAAGCGGTGTCGGCAAGTCGAGCCTGCTGCGTCTCATCGCGGGCCTCTGCGCCCCACAAGAGGCGCAGGGGGCACTGACCTGCGGTGACGGCCTGCCATTGGCCGGACGGATCGCCTACATGGGCCAGGGCGATCTCCTGGCGCCCTGGGCCACGGTGTTGCAGAACGTCCTGCTCGGTGCGCGTCTGCGGGGTGGACGGGCGGCGGAACG
>JAKSDN010000540.1 GCA_022360075.1 Kiloniellales bacterium
CGGGGTCGGCCAGGGTCAGTGGCGTGACACCTCGGTGGTCGCCGACGAGGTGGTGATCCGTATCGACATCACCGCGACACGCCCGAAGGGCTGATGGATTTCCGGGTTTAGTGGGTCACTTTTGAATTTGGTCAGGGTTGACACTGAAGCGGACCAGATTGCCATGTCTTTGGCACTTGCGCAGATTAGGACACCACCTCAAAAAGAGAGGGCTGCCTAGGGTCCTCATCCGGAAGCTCAAAGGGATCAGGAATAGCTTTTGGGAGTTTATGCTTCTCCCGGACCTTCTGGACCTCCAAGGTGGCGGTATAGTGCGCGCCCCGTTTTTCTCCTTTCCGTTCCAGCAGTCCCTCGTCTACCAACGTTTTCAAATCGCGGCTGGCAAGGTTCGAGGATATATCGGCAGATACTCGATAGGATGAATTCCGCACCCTATACCCAAACGCCGCCTCTGACAGGGCAAACCCCATGCGTTCGGGTAGCTTCCTACGCATGAGAAGTTGGGCAAGATCGTCAAACACTCTCTCTACCTCTTGAATGCGGCGCAAGGTGGTTTGTGCTTGCCTGTAGTGAGCGGTCAGACAGAAGCGCAGCCACGGTCTAGCGTCATTCTCCGGGTGCCAAGCACCGCCGCCGACTTTAGCTAGAACATCGTAATACTCCGTGACGTTTCGACCGGTGTATTCCTCAATGCTTGAGAAAATGGGCGAAACCACACCGTCACTGGCAAGTACCGCGGTTTGGATACAGCGGGCTAACCGCCCGTTGCCGTCCGAAAACGGGTGGATCAGAGTGAGGACTAGATGAGCCATCGCGGCCTTCACCATGTTATTGCAGTCATGTGCCCCGTTCAGGAACCCAACGTACTCGTCTACCAGCGGCTCCAGTAAGTCGCGGTCAGCACCCTCATGGACGATCTCACCTGTTGTCGTGTTTCTGACGCAGACCCATCCGGGGCGAAGCTGACCGGGATTAGCATCGAGGTTATGCTGAGTGATCATGAAGTGGAGCGCGAGGATTAGGTCAGAACTGAACCGAAAGTTTGGGTCCTGACATCGCTGAAGAATAAAGTCCATTGCCTGCCTGTAGCCCATAACGGCCAGCCAGGTATCACGGTCGGCGTCCGCTGGGTCTTCGCCGTCAATCGCCGCAATGGCGTCTTCGTTAGAAACGTGAATTCCCTCAATGCTGTTTGACGCACGGAGGGCACGCGCTCGTGTTACACGCGCCAGAAGCCCGTGCCAGCGGCGGGGATTGCCGAGGTTGTGACGAAGCCTTTGGCGAGCGGCCTCAATCCGGGCGATAACCTTAGCCTCCTGGTCCTCAAGGGACGGGATTTGGTGAAGCATGCAAGTTATCCTGATTGCAAGCGACCTAAAGTCAGTAAATAACTGATATACCGTCAGTTGTCAATAGCGTATGTTGCATGAGACTCCTGTCCGCCCGGGACTGCGCCGCCTTCTTCATTTGCCCCGCAGAGGCAACACGATCGGCGTCATCACTCGGCTGATGCGAGCGAGTAACAATATTGCAACCGAACTATTTGATGACGCTGACAAGGCGTGCATGGCCTATCGGTTCGACTTTGAGAAAACAGCGATTTTGTCCTGCTGGTCGAGATAGCCACAGCCGAGAAGCCGGAAAGCTTGGCCCGTACAAAGAAAGAAGGCCGCTCAGATTTCGAAGGGGCCCACCCCTAGTTCGGGCCGCCGCTTGACCGCCCGGCCCGCCAACGGCTATCGTCCGGGCCATGGACACGCGGCACTCGAGCGGTCTCGTCATTCGAATTAGCGACCCGGCGCCCAACGGGCTGCCGGGCCGTCGTGATTCGTTTGTCGTGATCCTCGAGGAGCTTGTGTGTCATGTCTCCCTCTAATCTAAGCCAAAGTTCTCGAACCGCTCCCAACGCCCCGCTTCCCGCCGGAGGCCGCGTGAGCTGCTTTTCCATCCTGGCCGAGAGCGAGCCCGGCGTGATGCCGCGCGTGCTCGCGCTCTTCGCCAAGCGCAACCTGGTGCCGAGCCGCTGGATCAGCGACGTCGGTGGGCCGGGTGGCCGCGAGCTGGCCATCGACGTGCAGGTCGAGGGCTTGACGCCGGAGCTCAGGGAATACATAGCCCGCTGTCTGCGCGGCCTGCACTACGTCGACCGTGTCCTGACCTCGGAGAAGGCCGGAATTTGAGCCTGCTCGATCGCATCGCGACCTGCCACCGCTGGGACCCGGAAGCCTATCGACCCTTCGTGGTGGGCGGCGAGGCGATCGGCCGCGTCAATCGGGACTTCGCCACCCGCCTGGCCGACTTCGACCGGGTCTTCGAGGTCGGCGAGCGGGCCGTCGCGCTGCGCCCGAGCCTCGGCGACTTCAAAACGCGCAGCGAGGCGCTCGCCGAGGTTCTCGCCGTGCTGCGCGATGAGGGTTTGATTCAAGGCTGGCGGGACGAGCCCTACCCGGTCGTGCAGTCCTGGGGCGAATCGCCGCGCCTGGAGCTGGAAAGAGCGGCGGTGCCCAAGTTCGGCGTGCGCGGCTTCGGCGTGCACCTCAATGGCTTCGTCCGGGCGGCGGACGGCTTGGAGATGTGGGTCGCGCGCCGCTCGCGCCACAAGCCGACCGGGCCCGGCAAGCTCGACCAGATCGCCGCCGGCGGACAGCCGATCGGCATCGGCATCCGAGACAACATGATCAAAGAGTCCCGGGAAGAGGCCGACATCCCCCTGCCCCTGGCACAGCGCGTCGTGCCGGTCGGCACCTTGAGCTACCTCTGCGAGCGGCCGGAGGGATTGCGCGACGACGTCGTCTTCTGCTTCGATCTCGAGCTGCCGGCCGACTTCGAGCCACAAAACACCGACGGCGAGGTCGATGCCTTCTACCGTTGGCCGCTGCCGGAGGTGATCGAGCGATTGAGCGAGAGCGACGACTTCAAGTTCAACTCCGCCCTGGTGGTGATCGATTGCCTGCTGAGGCGCGGTCTGCTCGATCCCGACGATCCGGACTATCATGCGATCGCCAGCGGGCTGCAGGCCCGGCCCTGAGGCCGGCAGCGCCCCTGTGGTCTTTTTCCGCCGAGCGGATGTTTCGTTAACATTCTGTTAACCAATTCATCTACAGGTTTGGAGGACCGAAGGCGCTGTCGGCGGCCCTATAGGGCCGGCGCCCTCGGAGACTCGGCATTTCGGCCGTGAATTCCGATGAGGGGAGGTTCACCGTGCCGTGAACCTGGCACAGAACACCACGTTCGGCGACAAGATCCTCTGGGCCTTGCGCTATTGGGAAGGCTTGGCCGGCACGAGACCGATGCCGACCCGTGCGGACCTCGATCCCCTCGATATCCCCGGGCTGCTGCCCCACATCTATCTGCTGAACGTCTTCGACGAGCCTCTGGATTTCCAGTACCGCCTGATCGGCACGGAAATCGTGCGCCACAGCAAGCGCGACTACACGGGCGAGCGGGTCAGCGATCTCCCGGAACAGCGCGCGCCGAGCCGGATCTGGAGCCTCTACGAGCAGACCGTAACCGAGCGCCGGCCGATCTGCCTGCGCGTGCCTTACCTGCACATTCCAGGCCGCTACGTGCAGAAGATGGCCGCGCCGCTTTCGCCCGACGGCGAGACCGTCACGATGATCTTCGGCGTCGTGCAGTTCGACGACAGCCACTATCCGGAGCAGCAGGTGACAGCGCTTTGAAGTGACCGTAATGGCACAACGCCTGGTCCGATGCGCCAAGCCATTCAGTCGGGAAAGCCCGCCATCGCGCGCACTTCAGCGGGGCTCTTGCCGGCTGCGCGGAGGGCGCGGATCGAGAGGTCGTCATGGCGCTTGGCCAGACGCTTGCCGTCCGCATCGGTCATCAGCCGATGATGGTGCCAAGTCGGCACGGGCAGCGCGAGCAGGGCCTGGAGCAGCCTATGCAGGTGCGTGGCGTGAAACAGGTCCTCGCCTCGGGTCACCAGGCTCACGCCCTGAAGCGCGTCGTCCAGGGTGACCGCAAGGTGATAGCTGGTGGCGATGTCCTTGCGGGCCAGGACGACGTCGCCGAGCGTTTCCGGCTCGGCCTTGACCGGACTATCCGGCTGGCTCAACTCGCACCACTGGAGGGGACCACACCGCGCCAGGGCGCGCGTCATGTCGAGGCGCAGGGCATGGGATTGGCCCTGGCTCAGCCGAGCGGCGCGCTCGTCGGCCGAGAGCCGCCGGCAGATCCCGGGATAGAGCGGGCCCTCCGGGCCGTGCGGCGCCCGGCCGGCGCGGGCGATCTCGGCCTGGATCTCCTTGCGGGTGCAGAAGCAGGGATAGAGTAGGCCGTCGGCGTCGAGGCGGTCCAAGGCTTCCCGATAGTCTGCCAGGTGATCGGACTGCCGGCGCACCGGCGTCTCCCACGAGAGCTCGAGCCAGGCCAGGTCTTCCAGGATCGCGGTCTCGAAGGCGGGCCGGCAGCGTCCGATGTCGATGTCCTCGATGCGCAAAAGGAAGCGCGCGCCCGCCTTCCGGGCGGCCTGCCAGGCGAAGAGCGCCGAAAAGGCGTGGCCGAGGTGCAGGTAGCCGCTCGGCGATGGCGCGAAGCGGGTAACCACGGTTGAAGGCGGAACGGCCATGGCGCTGGCCCTACGCCGGTGGCGCGCTAAAGTCCAGTCACCTGGACGGGGTCTGGAGTGCGGGACATTTCACGAAGCAGTCGTGGATGCGCCACGACAACAGATAGCTTCGTCATTGCGAGCGAAGCGAAGCCATCTAGCTGGCTGACGGCAGCGCGGTGCCTCAGGATTGCCGCGCGGGCTATCGCCGGCTCGCAATGACGGCTGAAGGATCGATTCCGCTCAATGCCGCTCGGAATTGGGCTCAGCAGCGCACGACGCGCGCGCGAACGCGAGGAGACTGGGACATGGAATTCACCGACAAACG
>JAKSDN010000941.1 GCA_022360075.1 Kiloniellales bacterium
GATACTTCGCGGCCTGGACGACGAGCGCCGCGTAGGGCGCCTTCTGTCCGGTCACCGGATTGACGATATGGCCGGCCTCTGCCCTGAGGCCGCCGGGATAGACGCCCCACATCTCGCCGGCCGCCAGCTTCAGCATCTCGCGCGCCTGGGCGCCGACCATGCGCGCCGGCTTCCAGAAGGCCCGGATCGAGAAGCTCTCGGCGGTGGTCTGGAAACCGTAGAAGGGATGGGCGAAGGCCGGTGCCGCGACGGGCGAGAAGATCTCCACCTGCTCCCAGTCCACCTCCAGCTCCTCGGCGATGAGCTGAGCCATGGAGGTCCAGACGCCCTGCCCCATCTCGGACTGCGGCTGGGCGATGCGCACGCGGCCGTCCTGCGTGATCTCAAGCCAGGCGTTCAGCTTCCCGCCGTTCGCGGCCTTGGCGGTTTTGGAAAAGCGGGGTAGCCCGAAAGCCAGCACGAGCGAACCGGCGGTGACGGCCGCGCCCTTGACGAAGCCGCGCCGGGTGGTCTCGATCGTTGTCATCTCCGCCTCCCGTCTCAAGCGCTCTGCGCCGCTTGGTGAATGGCCGCCCGGACGCGCGGATAGGTGCCGCAGCGGCAAATGTTGGTCATCGCCGCGTCGATCTCGTCGTCCGTGGGGTTCGGCGATTGGGCCAGGAGGGCCGCCGCCGCCATGATCATGCCGGACTGACAGTAGCCGCACTGCGACACCTCGCCGCCCAGCCAGGCCTTCTGCACGGGATGATCCGCAGCCTCGGACAGGCCCTCGATGGTCGTGATCTTCGCGCCCGCGAGCGTGCCGATCGGCACGACGCAGGCGCGCACGGCCTTGCCATTTACATGAACCGTGCAGGCGCCGCAGGCAGAGATCCCGCAGCCGAATTTCGTGCCCGTCAGGCCGAGCCCATCGCGTAGGGCCCAGAGCAGGGGCGTTTGCTCGTCCGCATCGAGTCTGTGCTCGACGCCGTTGACGGTGAGAGAAACGCTCATGACAGCCTCCTAATGAGAAACGAGATGGAACCGCACAGCCGCAAGCATCGCCCGACCGAAGTCAGGCCGCCGCGGCGCGCAGCATCTCCGCGCACTTCCAACCGATCATCATGGCGGGCGCGTTGGTGTTCGACGTGGTGATCGCCGGCATGATCGAAGCGTCGGCCACCCGCAGGTTCTCGATGCCGTAGACGCGCAGCTCGGGATCGACCACGGCGTCCTCGTCGACACCCATCTGGCAGGTCGAGGTCGGGTGGAAATAGGTGTTGAGCGACTTGGCCAGGAATTCGCGCCACTGGCCGTCGCTCAGCTCTCCGCCGCCGGGCAGCACCTCTGCCTTGCGGAACGGCGCATAGGCCTGGTCGGCCCCGATCTCGCGGCAGAGCTCGGTGGCGAAGCGATAGGCCTTCCAATCCTGCTCCTCGGCCAGGTAGTTCGGATCGACGATCGGCGGCACCGCCGGGTCGGACGAGGCCAGCGCGACATGGCCGCGCGAGTGCGGCCGGGCGACGCCGGAGAGGATGCAATAGCCGTGCTCGTAGTTGAGCTGATGGCCGGTCGAAGCGAAGGGCACCGAGACGTAGAGCGCGATCGCATCCGGCGCCGGCAGGCGGCTGTCGGAGCGCTCCCACATGTAGACCTCGGAGTGGTTGTAGTGGCTGAGCGGCACCGGACCCGTGGCCTCGTAGTTCACGCCCGCGCCCAGGATGTGGTCCTGCAGGCCTTGGCCCACGGGCAGATCGACGATCGCGTCGATGCCGACGCGCGCGAGATCCGCCGCCGGCCCGACGCCCGAGAGCATGAGCAGGCGCGGGCTGTCGATGGCACCGGCCGAGAGGATCACCTCGCGATCGGCATAGAGCGTGTGCGCCTTGCCGTTGTGCAGATAGGTCACGCCCTTGCAGCGGCCCTTGTCGATGACGAGCTTGATCGCGGGCGCGTCGGTCAGCACGGTCAGGTTCTTGCCCGCCATCGCCGGGCGCAGGAAGGCCGTGGCCGAGGACTGGCGCTTGAAGTCCTTGATGTTGAAGTTGACCCAGGCCTGGCCCGACATGCGCTCGGCATTGATGTCCGGCGTCTCCTTGAAGCCGAGACTGGCGCAGGCGTCCATGAAGGCCTGCGCGCCCTCGTGGCGCTTGTCGGCCGCCGGGGTCGAGATGTAGATCGGCCCCTGGTCGCCGCGATAGGTCGACGCGCCGCCCTCCCAGGTCTCCATCGCCTTGAAGTGCGGTAGCACCTCGTCGTAGGACCAGCCGGTGTTGCCCGCGTAGGCCCAGGAGTCGTAGTCCGAGCGGTGCCCGCGGGCGAAGATCATGGCGTTCAGTGCCGAGGTGCCGCCGAGCACGTTGCCGCGCGGCCAGGCATGGGCGCGGCCGTCGGCGTGGCGCTGGGGCACCGTGTTGAAGAACTTGGTCGCCCGAGTGCCGAGCGAGGCGGCCCAGAGCTTCGGGTCGTGGACCTCCGGCAGGTCGTCCTCGCCGCCGGCCTCCAGCAGCAGCACCGAGGCGTCGCTCGTCGACGCCAGGCGCCCCGCGGCCGCCGAGCCGGCCGAGCCGGAGCCGATCACGATGTAGTCGAAGGTGCGCGCCGGCTTCGGCGTGGTGATGCTCGAGGCCGCCAAGGCCTCGGGCGACCAGGCATGGGCCAGCGCGCCCGCCACGCCCGCCGTCACGCCGGCCGACACGGCCATGCGGATGAACTTGCGGCGGCTGAGCTTGCCTTGCCGATAGAGAATTACCGATGCCTCAAGCGCATCGTCTTTGCCGTTGGTACGATCAGTCATCAGACCTCCCTCCGATCCGTGGCGGGCTCTCGTTGCGCCCGTCGTCTTGCCTTGGGAGCCGCGGTCCGGCTCCGGTTTTCGCCGGCGGCGCTCAGATGGTGCGGCCGCCGTCCACTTCGAGAATGACTCCGGTGATGAAAGCTGCCTCGTCCGAGGCGAGATAGAGCGCGGCGTTGGCCATGTCCTCCGGCTCGCAGAGCCGGCCGAGCGGTATGGTCGAGACGAACTTGGCACGGTTCTCGGGCGTGTCCGGCATGCCCATGAAGGTCTCGAGCAGCGCCGTCGCGCCCATCACCGGGGCGAGGCCGCAGACCCGGACCTTGTCGGGCGCAAGCTCCACCGCCAGCGAGCGGGTCATGAGGTTCACCGCGCCCTTGGAGGCGTTGTACCAGGTGAGCCCAGGACGCGGCCGGATGCCCGCCGTCGAGCCGACGTTGATCATCACGCCGCCGCCGGCCTCGCGCCAGTGCGGTACCGCGGCCTTGGTGAAGTGGAAGATCGACTTCACGTTGATGTCGAAGACCCGCTCGAAGGTCGCCTCGTCGACCTCGAGCAGCGGCTGATTGCGGTGCGACCAGCCAGCGTTGTTGACCAGGATGTCCACGCGGCCGAAGGCTTGGTGCGCGCGCTCGAAGGTCGCCGAAACCTGCGCGCCATCCGCCACGTCGCAGGTCACGGCGAGCGCCGCGTCACCGATGCTCTCGGCGACAGCGGTAGCGCCCTCTGCGTTCAGATCGACGATCGCCACCCGGGCGCCCTCGGCCGCGAAGCGTTGGGCGATGGCGCGCCCGAAGCCGGAGGCGGCGCCGGTGACGATCGCGACCTTGTCCGCCAGGCGGTCCGAGGCCACCGTTTGCGAGGCTGCGATGGCGCCGTCAGCCATGGTTCTGCACCACGGTCTTGAGCTGGGCGAACTCGTAGAGGGCGGCGAAACCCTTTTCCCGCCCGTGGCCCGACTTGCGCACCCCGCCGAAGGGCAGCTCGATCCCACCGCCGGCGCCGTAACCGTTGAGGAAAACCTGGCCGCAGCGCAGCGCCTTGGCCATGCGCATCTGGCGGCCCGCGTTCTCGCTCCAGACCCCGGCGACAAGGCCGTAGTCGGTGCCGTTGGCGATACGCACCGCCTCGGCTTCGTCCTCGAAGGGGATCAGCGACAGGACCGGGCCGAAGACCTCGTCCTGCGCCAGGGGATCGCTCTCCTCGACGGGACCGTATAGCGCCGGGGCCACGTAGAAGCCGCTGTCCGGCGCGGCGGCGGAGATCGCGCCGCGGGCGATCAGCGGCGCCTTGGCCTCGGCGATGAAGGCTTCGACGCGCGCCTTCTGGGTCGCCGAGATCAAGGGACCGAGGTCCCGGTCCTCTAGAGAAGGCGCCGCCGTCAAGTGCTCGAAACGATCCTTGAGCCGGGTCAAGACCGCGTCCCAGACCGAGTGCTGGATCAGCGCACGCGATCCCGCCGAGCAGGTCTGACCGCCGTTTTGCACGATGGCGCCGACCAGCACCGGTAGCGCCTTTTCCAGATCCGCGTCCTCGAAGACGATCTGTGGCGACTTGCCGCCCAGCTCCAGCGTGCAGCCGATGTGGTTGCGCGCGGCCGCGCTCTGGATCAGCACGCCGACCTCGGGCGAGCCGGTGAAAGAGAGGAAGTCGATCTGCGGCGACTCGGCGAGCGCGGCACCGGCGGTCTCGCCACGGCCGGTCACCAAGTTGATCACCCCGGGCGGAAATCCGGCCTCGACGGCGAGCTCGGCCAGGCGCAGAGGCGTCAGCGAGGCCTCCTCGGCCGGCTTCAGCACCGTGGAATTGCCGACGGCTAGCGCCGGCGCCAGCGTGCGGCCGAACATCTGGGCGGGGTAGTTCCACGGAATGATGTGGCCGGTCACACCATAGGGCTCGTACCAGGCCTGCACCTGATAGCCAGAGAGGAAAGGGATGGTCTCGCCGTGCAGCTTGTCGGCCGCGCCGCCGTAGAACTCGAAGTAGCGGGCGCAGGCGACCATGTCGGCGCGTGCCTGCTTGAGCGGCTTGCCCGTATCGCGGGCCTCCAGCGCGGCAAGCTCGTCGGCGTGGCGCGCGACCGCCTCGCCCAGCTTGCTCAGCAGACGCCCACGCTCGGCCGCCGTCAGCTTCGACCAGGCGCCGCCGTCGAAGGCGCGACGCGCGGCGGCGACCGCCGCCTCGATTTCGGCCGGGCCGCCGTCGGCGATCTCGGCGAAAGGCTGGCCGTCGGAGGGGTCGAGCCCCGCGATCGTCTCCGGCACGCTCTGCCAGCGGTTGTCGATCAGGCTGCCCTTGGGGGCCGCGATGGAGCTTTGAACGTTCATGCTGCCTCGACCGTGTTGAGGGAGCCCTCGCGCACCTCGCCGCGCTCGATGACCAAGGCGCGGTCGGCGAAGTTCTTGAGCAGGCTCGGATTGGATTCGGTGATGATCAGCGCGACCTCGGGATCGGCGTCGCGCAGCCGGCGCAGGGCTTCGGCGTAGCGCCGGGCCAGAGCGGGCGCCAGTCCCTGGAAGGGCTCGTCGAGCATGATCAGCTTGCGCCCGATCATGAGGGAGCGGCCGAGCGCCACCATCTTGCCCTGTCCGCCCGACACCGAGCCCGCCGGGCGCCGCGCCATCTCGCGCAGCTCGGGCAGAATGTCGTAGATCCGCTCCAGGCGGCTCTGCAGCTCGGCCGCCGAGAGCTTCGCGACCTGACCCGGCATCGCGATGTTCTCCTCCACCGTAAACGCCGAAAACAAGCGGCGATCCTCCGGTGCATAGCCGATGCCAAATCCGGGCCGCTTCGCCGGGGCTACCTGGGTCAGCTCCGTGCCGTTGAAGAGGATCTCGCCTGTGACGTCGGTGAAGCCCAACACGCTGCGAAGCGTCGTGGTCTTGCCGGCGCCGTTCGCGCCGATCAGCGCGACCGTCTCGGCCGCCTCGATCTCGAAGCTGACCTTGCGCAGGATCCTGACGCCGGCGAGCGCGACCGTGACGGCCTTAAAGGCGAGCATCTCAGATCTCCTCGCCGATCACGTCGCGCACCACGTCGGGGCGGCTCAGCACGTCGTCCGGCGTGCCGCGATGCAGCACCTCGCCGCGGTTCCATACTGCGACCTCGTCGGCGAAGCGCTCGACGATCCCCATGTCGTGCTCGACGAAGACCGAGGTCACTTTCGACTCGGCGAGCGCCTTGGCGATGATGTCGAGGACGCCGAATTTCTCCGAGGAAGCCACGCCCGACGTCGGCTCGTCCATGAACAGGAGCTTGGGCTTCAGCGCCAGCGCGACGGCGATGTCGATCAGCTTGCGCTGGCCTTCCGGCAGCTCCTCGACCGGCCGGTCCGCCACATGGCCGCAGTTCACCATCTCCAGCAGGTGGACCATCTCGTTGCGCTCGGGGATCTGGCCGAGCCGGGTGAAGGGCGCCCAGCGCTGCTCGCGCGCGGCCGCGGCGATCAGCAGGTTTTCCAGAGCGGTGTGCTCGCCGAAGAGCTGCGGGATCTGGAACGCGCGCGCGACGCCCATGCGGGTGATCTCACGCGGCGACTTGCGCGTCACCTCCCGGCCGGCGAAGTAGACCTCGCCGGCGTTCGGCTTGAGGTAGCCGGTGCAGATGTTGAGGAAGGTGGTCTTGCCCGCGCCGTTCGGCCCGATGATCGCCAGGTTCTTGCCTTCGTGGATCTCGATGTTGACGTTGTGCGCCCCCACCACGCCGCCGAAGTGGATTTCCAGGCCCTTGGCTTCGAGCAGCGCCGTCATTCCGCCGCCTCCACGACCCGGCGCTTCTCCGCCTTCGCACCTTGGGCACGGGCCTCGATGCGCCCGATCAGATTGCCGTAGAGGCCGACCAGCCCGCGCGGGGCATAGAGGATGATGCCGAGCAGGAAGAAGCCGAGGATCATCTGCCAGACGTCGCCCGCGAAGGCGGAGGCGTAGGTGCGCACGGCTTCGTAGATCAGGGAGCCGACGAAGGCGCCCGCGACCGAGCCGGCGCCGCCCAGGATGGCGATGAAGACCAGCTCGCCCGAGCGAATCCACCAGGCGTACTCGGGCGTGACGATGCCCTGGGCCACCGCCATCAGCACGCCGCCCAGTCCGCAGAGGCCGGCGGAGACGAGATAGCCGACCAGCAGGACCCGCCGCGCCGAGATGCCGAGGTACTCGAGCCGTGTCTCGTTCGACTTGATCGTCTTCATCATGTGGCCGATCGGCGAGTCGAGATAGCGATGCAGCGCCCAGGCGACGATGACCGCGAGGGTGAGGCCGCCGTAGAGCAGCAGGGTCTCGAAGCCGTCGCGCTCCATCTCGAGGCCGAGCACCAGAGGGCGCGCGACCTGCAGGCCGTCTGAGCCGCCGGTGTAGTGGTAGAACTTCTCCAGGATCGAGAAGAGGATCATGGAGAAGGCCAGGTTCAGCATGCCGAAGAAGATGTAGCGGTAGCGCACGACGAAGAGGCCGACGAGAAGGCCGATGGCGAGCGACGCCGCGACGCCGATGACGATCATCGAGACCAATTCGCCGCCCGCCAGCGCCTGTCCCAGGAAGGCCGCGCTGTAGGCCGCCACGGCGAAGAAGAGCGCGTGGCCGAAGCTCACTTGCCCGGCATGGAGCAGCACCACGATCCCGAGCACGGCCAGGCCTTTGGCCAGCGCCAAGGTCAGCATCACCTTGGTCCAGGGCGCGACCAGCGGCAGCAGTGCCACCGCGACCAACAGCAGCGGCGCGACCAGGCGCGGCGCGAGGGATGCGAAGGCCATCAGGACACGCCCCGCCCCGCGTCAGATCTTGCGCGTCCGGGCGACGCCGAAGAGACCTTCGGGGCGCCACAGCAGGACGAGCAGCATGATGAGATAGGGGATCAGGACCTCGAGCTCCGGCATCAGATAGACGGCGAAGCTGCGTCCGAGCCCGATCAGCAGGGCGGCCAAAGCCGCCCCCTCGATCTGTCCGAGGCCGGCGGTCGCCGCGACGGCGAAGCTCAGCACGATCATGTCGGCGCCGATGCCGGGCAGGACCGAGGTCGTGGCCGAGGCGAGCGCGCCGCCGAAGGCGGCTAGCGCCGCGCCCAGCACGAAGGTCAGCAGGTAGATCTTGTCCGCGTCGATGCCGATCGAGGTGGCGGCCTCCCGGTCCTCGGTGACCGCCAGGATCAGGCGTCCCGACAGCGTGTGGCGCAGGAACAGACGCAGGGCCAAGAGCACGGTCAAGGCGACCAGGGGCAGGAAGATGAGCTGATAGACGGTGTAGTAGACGCCGAAAACCTGCACGTTGCCGAGGCTCTGCAAGGCCGTCGCCTCGAAGTAGGGCTGCACGCCCCAGACCAGCCGCTGCACGTCCTCGAGGATCATGAAGACCGCGAAGGTGACGAGAAGCTGCAACGCCTCTTCCTTCGCGTAGATGCGCTTCAGTAGCAGCCGCTCGATCGCGCTGCCGAGAACGATTCCGACCAGGGCGGCGGCGACGAGCATCAAGGGGAAAGCGAGCCAGGGCGACCAACCGGCGGCGAAGATCGCCCCGCCGACCGACGCCACCACATAGGCGCCGATCGCGTAGAACGATCCATGAGCGACGTTGAGGATGCGCAGCACGCCGAAGATCAGCGTCAGTCCGACGGCCACCATGAAGACCAGCGCGGCGTGGGCGATGCCGTCGAACATGGCCAGGGCGACGAGCTGGACGTTCATCGACGAGGGTCCGATACGGAAGGTGCGCCGGATGGATCGAGTGGCAGGGACCGCCGTTCAGCGGCCCCCGCCCACGAGCGGCTTCAGGAGCCGTGCGAGAAGGACTCGACCTTGACCTTGCCGACGAAGTCGGGCGTCAGCGTCTCCAGCCAGGACACCGACTCCCGGTCGACCGGCGTGGTCACCTCGTCGCCGTCGAACATCATCATGTTGTCGAGCACGGCGAAGTCGCGGCCGTCGACGTGGATGGTGGTGCCGAGGAGCTGATCCTCGACGCCCTGGTTGTCCTCGCGGATCCGCACCTCGCGGCCGAGGCCGGTGAAGGTCAGGCCCGCCATCGCGTCTACCACCTGCTCATGGCTCGGCCAGGCGCCGCCGTTCGCATCGATCGCCTTCTCGTAGGCGGCCTTGAGGGCATTCAGAGCCTGGCTCATGTGGAAGACGGGATAGATCGGATAGGCGCCGGTCTTCTCCTTGAAGGAGTCCATGAAGGCCGAGAACGCGGC
>JAKSDN010001369.1 GCA_022360075.1 Kiloniellales bacterium
AACGAACGTGGCCGGCCCGGTCATGAAGACAGGGCCGCCGAGATCACCGTCGGCCTCGGGCCACTCGATCGTCAAGTCGCCGCCGGGCAGGTGAATCAGCGCCGACCGATCGAGGCGGGCCTCCAGAACACCGGCCACGAGCACGGCGCACGCCCCGGTGCCGCAGGCCCGCGTGATGCCGACGCCACGCTCCCAGACCCGCAGACGCAGGCGGTCCGGGCCCACGAGCTGGGCAATGCCTATGTTCGCACGCGCGGGGAACAGCGGGTCGTGCTCCAGCTTCGGGCCCAGGATTGCCAAGTCGACCGCTTCGGCGTCCTCGACGAAGAAGGTCGCATGGGGATTGCCGATCGAGGTCGCGACCGGGTCGCTCAGCGGTCCCTGCGTCAGATCCAGGTGGAGCGTGTCCATGGCGCGGGCGATGGGGACCTCGTCCCAGTTCAGGCCCGGCCGGCCCATGTCGACCGCGATCCGGTCCGGGCCGGCGCGCTCGGCCCGTAACAGGCCGGCCGTGGTCTCGACCACCAGTGCGTCGCGCCCGGCCTCGGCCATGACCAGCGCGGCCACGCAACGCGTGCCGTTGCCGCAGGCCTCGACCTCGCCGCCCTCGTGGTTGCGGATGCGCATGAAGACGTCGGCGCTGCCGTTGCTTGGCGGCTCCAGAATCAGGAGCTGGTCGCAGCCCACGCCCGTGCGCCGGTCGGCGATCCGCCGCGCCCGGCCGTCGTCGAGCGGAAAGGGCGCGCGCCGGGCATCGATCACCACAAAGTCGTTGCCCAGGCCGTGCATCTTGATGAAAGGACGCGGCTCCATGACCGGGTTATAGGGTCTCGCGCGCCCCGGAGTCCATAAAGCGTCGCGTCAGGAGTTGGCGGCTGACGCCGCCGCCGGAACGGAGCATGTCGCCTTGACATCTTTCGCGCCTCTTTTGTCGGTGCAACAATGGGTTCTGCCCGCCGCCCAGAACGGCGAGAAGACGAGAAGGAGTGGAGGAATGTCCGACAAGAACGTGAGCGAGCTCCTCAACATCGTGAAGGCCGGCGCGGGGGTGACCATGCAGGCCATCCACTTCACCGTCGACGACGTCATGCCCGTCGCCCAGGCCTGCGCCGAGAACGGCGTTGCGCTCTACGTCGAGGGCGCCATGGGCTGGCGCACCGCCGACCTGATCAACATCGCCAAGGCCGGCAAGGGCCACGTCACCTTTACTTGATCGCAAAGCCGATCCGGCCCGAAAAGCTGCGCCAGCGCTTTCGCGGCCGCCACGCAGCGGCCGCATTTTGCCGCGGGCGCGCCACGATTGGGTCACAGCGGCGACGTGATCGGTGACGAGATTGCCTCCCGGTTCACGAGAAAACGGGGAGGTTTTTAGAATGCGGTGTCTCTCGCTGACGCTCGCCGCAATGGCGGCGATGGCTCTAGCAGGCTGCGAGACCTACACGCAGACGACATCCGGAAAGGAGTACCTGGCGCGTTACGCTCGTCATGCTGGAGACGATGCTGAAAGCCGGATCGACCCAGCTGTACAGGCTGCGGCGGCTGTTGAGCCAGCGCTGACGTTTCCGGCACGAATCGGCATCGCGCGCATCGACAGAGGTGCACTGTCGCCGATCCCGCGGAGAGAGGCGGAGGCCTGGATGGCTTTGGCCCAAGAGCTGGGGCCCGACTGGGGTACGTTCGTGCCTATCAGCCTTCTGATCACGGCCCTCGCCGGTGATGCCGACAGCGATAAGGAACCCAGGAAGTGGGGTTGCCATTACTACGATGACTGCCTTGAGCAAACGATCCGAGAAATCCGGCTAGGTGCGGCTCGCCAGCACGTCGACGTCGTCCTGATCTATGAGGTGCACGCCAGCGGCGAGTCTACGAGCAACGCCTTGGCAGTCACTAAGTTCGCTATCGTTGGCTTCTTCTTCGTACCGAGCGAGGATATCGTTGCCGACGGCTTTGCCCAGGCGGTTCTTGTGGACGTGCGCAATGGCTACAGCTACGGCTTCGCGAGCGCCACGGCCGATGAGGCGGCCTCCGCGCTGTCGACGTCGGTCAATCAGTCGACCGAAATGCGTTCGACGCTCGAGCTAGCCAAGACGGAAGCCGCACTCATGCTGGTGCCCGAGGTCAAGGAAATGGCCACCCGTCTGCGGATCGACCTGGCCGAGAAGCGCGCTGCCGACGCCGCGAGCGCGGGAGCCGACTGACCCAATAGCGCTTGACGCGGCGTGGGAGCGCGCCTAGCTTCCGTTCCGCTCACGCCAGGGGTGTAACCCGGCTCCGAGGAGTCCCGCCAGTCCGCGAGTTTCGCGCACCGGCGCATTTGGCGCTTGGGCGCTTGCTCGAAGCCAGGCGCGTGACAGAGAACAAGGAAACCATGTTCGACAGCCTTCAGGAACGTCTAGGCGCGATATTCGAGGGCTTGACCCGGCGCGGTGCGCTGAGCGAGGCCGACGTCACGGCGGCGCTGCGCGAGGTGCGGGTCGCGCTGCTCGAGGCCGACGTCGCGCTGCCGGTGGTCAAGGACTTCGTCGAGGCGGTGCGCGAGAAGGCGATCGGCCAGGAGGTGCTGCGCTCGGTCACGCCCGGCCAGATGGTGATCAAGATCGTCCACGATCACCTGGTCGAGACCCTGGGCGCGGAGCACGTGCCGCTCGGCCTCGACGTGACGCCGCCGGCAGTGATCCTGATGGTCGGCCTGCAGGGCTCCGGCAAGACCACCTCGACGGCCAAGATCGCGCTACGCCTGAAGGAGCGCGACAAGAAGAAGGCCCTGATGGCCTCGCTCGACGTGCGCCGCCCGGCGGCCCAGGAGCAGCTTGCCGTGCTCGGTCTCCAGGCCGACGTGCGCACGCTCGACGTCGTGCCCGGCGAGCCGCCGGTGGCGATTGCCAAGCGCGCGCTGCAGACCGCCGCGCTCGAGGGCTACGACGTCGTGATGCTCGACACCGCCGGCCGCCTGGCGATCGACGAGGAGCTGATGGCGGAGGTCGCGGCGGTGCGCGACGCGGTCAAGCCGCACGAGAGCCTGCTGGTCGCCGACGCCATGACCGGCCAGGACGCGGTCACGGTCGCGAGCCAGTTCAACGAACGGGTCGGTCTCACCGGCATCGTGCTGACCCGCACGGACGGCGATGCCCGCGGCGGTGCGGCGCTGTCCATGCGCGCGGTCACCGGCTGCCCGATCAAGCTGCTCGGCACCGGCGAGAAGCTGGATGCCCTGGAAGACTTCCATCCCGACCGCCTGGCCGGGCGCATCCTCGGCATGGGCGACGTGGTCTCCCTGGTCGAGAAGGCGGCCGAGACGATCGAGCAGGAAGAGGCCGAGAAGCTCGCCAAAAAGATCGAGAAGGGCCGCTTCGATCTCGACGACATGGCCCAGCAGCTCAAGCAGCTCCAGAAGATGGGCGGGCTCTCCGACCTGATGGGCATGCTGCCCGGCGTCCCGAAGATGCAGGATCAGCTCAAGAACGCCCAGGTCGACGACAAGATGGTCAAGCGCCAGCTCGCCATCCTCTCCTCGATGACCCCAGGCGAGCGCAAGCGGCCGGAGATCATCAAGGCCAGCCGCAAGCAGCGCGTGGCGGCCGGCTCAGGCACCACGGTGCAGGAGATCAACAAGCTGCTGAAGCAGTA
>JAKSDN010001234.1 GCA_022360075.1 Kiloniellales bacterium
CTGGTCGACTACGTCGAGCTGACCCAGCGCGGCAAGCTGCCGCGGCTGGCCACGCCGCGCCGCTTGGGCGTCGGTGCTGTCATGGAGATCGACGCCGCGACGCGGCGCAATTTGGAGCTGACCCAGGCGCTCTCGGGCGGCCGCAAGGGAAGCCTGCTCGACAATCTCGACCGCACCGTGACGGGCGCCGGCGGTCGGCTGTTGGCGGCACGTCTCGCCGCACCGCTGACCGATCCCGCGGCGATCGCCGCGCGCCTCGACGCGGTGCAGTTCCTGCTCGAAGAGGGCGACCTGAAAGACGAGATCCGGGCCCGGCTGAAGCGCTGCCCGGATATCGAGCGCGCGCTCGCCCGTCTCACGCTCGGCCGAGGCGGTCCGCGCGACCTCGCCGCCCTGCGTGATGCCCTGACCGAAGCGGGCGTGCTACGCGACCTGTTGGCCGCGACTCGTCCGACCGAGCCGCCGGTCGAGATCGAGACCGCGCGGGTCGAGCTCGGCCATCACGAGACGCTGGTCGGCCGCCTCGGCCGCGCGCTCGCCGAGGACCTGCCGCTGCTGGCCCGCGACGGTGGCTTCGTCGCGCCGGGCTACGACGAGAGACTGGACGAGCTGCGCGGTCTGCGCGACGAGAGCCGCAAGCTGATCGCCGGCCTGCAGGCGCGCTACGCCGAGGAGACCGGCGTTCCCTCCTTGAAGATCCGCCACAACAACGTGCTCGGCTACTTCATCGAGGTCACGAGCACCCACAAGGACAAGCTGCCGATCGGCGCCGAGAGCCCTTACATCCACCGCCAGACCATGGCCAACGCCATGCGCTTCACCACGGTCGAGCTGGGCGAGCTGGAGCGCAAGATCGCCTCGGCCGCCGATCAGGCGCTGGCGCTCGAGCTCGGCCTGTTCGACGACCTGGTCGGCGAGGCCCTGGGCCGGGCCGAGGAGATCGCCAAGGCCGCCCGTGCGCTCGCCGCGCTCGACGTGGCGGCGGCCCTGGCCGAGCGCGCGCTCGAGGGCCGCTGGTGCCGGCCGCGGGTCGAGGACGGCCGCGTCTTCAGCATCACCGCCGGGCGCCATCCGGTGGTCGAGGCGGCGCTGGAGGCGACGCAGGAGGGCCGCTTCGTCGCCAACGACTGCGATCTGGCCGAGGCGCAGCGGCTTTGGCTCGTGACCGGGCCCAACATGGCCGGCAAGTCGACCTTCCTGCGCCAGAACGCGCTGATCGCCCTGCTCGCCCAGATGGGCGCCTACGTCCCGGCCGAGGCGGCGACCATCGGTGTGGTCGACCGCCTGTTCAGCCGGGTCGGCGCGGCCGACGATCTCGCGCGCGGGCGCTCGACCTTCATGGTCGAGATGGTCGAGGCCGCGGTGATCCTCAACCAGGCAGGCCCGCGCGCGCTGGTGATCCTGGACGAGATCGGCCGCGGCACGGCGACCTTCGACGGCCTCTCGATCGCCTGGGCCTGCGTGGAGCATCTGCACGAGGTCAACCGCGCCCGCGCGCTCTTCGCCACGCACTACCACGAGCTCACCAGCCTCGCCGCCAAGCTCGACGCGCTTGCCTGCTACTCCATGCGCGTGAAGGAGTGGAAGCACGAGATCGTCTTCCTGCACGAGGTCGCGCCGGGCGCCGCCGACCGCTCCTACGGCATCCACGTCGCCAAGCTCGCCGGCCTGCCCGCCGCCGTGGTCGAGCGCGCCCAGGCGGTGCTGGAAACCTTGGAGTCCGGCGATCAGGCCGGCGCCCTCACCCGCCTCGCCGACGACCTCCCCCTCTTCGCCGCCCGGCCCAGCCGCAGCGCGGGTCCGCCCGAGCCTTCGGCCGTGGAGGCGCGCCTCGCCGAAGTGAACCCGGACGAGTTGACGCCGAAGGCAGCGCTGGAGTTGCTTTACGAGCTGCGGGGGTTGTTGAAGGAGTTGTGAGAGGTTTCGGGACAGCGCAGCGTCACCGCAGCTCAGCTTTGCTTGAGCCGCACCGAGCTAGGCAGATTCGTACCGATTTCGTCCTTGTCATCCTCGGACAAGCGCCGCGATGCGGCGCGCCGATCCGAGGATCCATGGTAGACAGCGGCCCGGACCCAACCATGGATCCTCGGGTCTGTGCCCGAGGATGACAGCGTATAGGTAGAGGTAGCGACACGCCGGATGGCGAACGCGGTCATCGGCACGGATGAACGGCGATGTACAGGGATGCGCCGGGCATGTCGCTGCACGGGGCTAATTGGCACCATCTGCGTTCATCGCTGTCCATCTCTGGCCCCGTCATTGCGAGCAAAGCGAAGCAATCTAGGCGGCTGCGGCCTGAGTGGTCGTTCTGGATTGCCGCGCCGGTTGATGCCGGCTCGCAATGACGGCCGGTGGGCCGAACTCACTCAATCGACTTGCTCATGTGGTTCCGGCGGCAAACTCGGCCAAATGAAGCGACCGACCGCCCTGTGTCCTCTGCGCCTCCTCTGTGTCCTCGGTGTTATTCGCCTTCAGCCGACCTAAGTCGTAGAGCACCGCCCAAGTCGATAGTGCCGGAACGGGACGGAGAGAAACCACCGATGGCCAGGCTCAGGACATACGAAGGCGGCTGTCTCTGCGGCGACATCCGCTACCGCGTCCGGGCCGAGCCGGTCTTTCCGCATCTCTGCTCCTGCACCATGTGCCGGCGCTGGAGCGGCGCGCCGAGCGTCGCTTGGGTCGAGTTCCCGCTCGCGGCCTTCGCCTGGAGCGGACCTGGAGGCGAGCCGCACCTCTTCCGCTCGTCCGACAAGACCCAGCGCGGTCACTGCCCGAGCTGCGGCAGCGTCCTCTGCGCCCTGGACGATGGCTACGCGAACATCTCGATCGTCATCGGCAGCCTGGACCGTCCGAACTTGATCGTGCCGGATGCGCAGCACAGTTACAGATCGTTCAGACCGAAATGGTGGCACCCGGATGTGCGGACGACCAAAACGGGCTAAGTCTACAGTGTCCGAAAACGGGACGCTGACGAGGGGCGCGATCACTTGGACTCATTGACCCAACTGGCCTTGGGCGCCGGCGTCGGCCTGGCGGTGCTGGGCCCGCGCGTCGGGCCGCGGCGCGCGGCGCTGGTCGGTGCCGTGCTCGGCACGCTGCCCGACCTCGACGTGGTGGTGCCCTTCGACGATCCGGTCGACGACTTCACCCTGCATCGCGGTCCCAGTCACTCGCTCTTCGTGCATGCCGTCGTCACGCCGCTCTTCGGCGAAGCCTTGATGCGGCTGTTCAAGGACCTGCGGGGCGAGCGGCTGCGTGCCTATCTCGGCGTCTATCTCTGCTTCGCAACCCACGCGCTGATCGACGCGGCGACGATCTACGGCACGCGCATCTTCTGGCCGCTCTGGCCGGAGCC
>JAKSDN010001168.1 GCA_022360075.1 Kiloniellales bacterium
GACGCGGTCACGCTGGAGTTCGAGAACATCCCGGCGGCAAGCGCCGCGTTCCTGGCCGAGCGCGTGCCCCTGCGGCCGCGGCCGGAGATCCTGAGCATCTGCCAGAACCGCTTGCGCGAGAAGGACTTCTGCAATGCCAACGGCGTGCCGACGACGCGCTACGCCGAAGTCAGCGGGCCCGACGCGCTGGATCGTGTCGCGCGCGACATCGGCCGGCCCTGCATCCTGAAGACGACCGAGCTCGGCTACGACGGCAAGGGCCAGGTCCTGATCGCGCCCGAGACCGATTTGGGCGAGGCTTGGGCGGCCATGGTCGGCGGCAGCCCCGGAGAGGCTCGCGAGGCCGTGGGCATCGTCGAGGGTTTCGTTGACTTCCGCCTCGAGATCTCGGTCATCGTGGCCCGCGCCCTGGATGGCACCTGCCGCACCTACCCGGCGGTCGAGAACCAGCACCGCAACCACATCCTCGACGTCACCATCGCCCCGGCGCGAGTCTCGGAGAAGGTCGCCGAGCGGGCCGAGGCGATCGCCTGGCACCTCGCCGAGGCGCTGGACCTGGTCGGGCTGCTCGCCATCGAGATGTTCGTAACCCAGGAGGACGAGGTGCTGGTCAACGAGCTGGCCCCGCGGCCGCACAACTCCGGCCACTGGACGCTCGATGCCTGCCTGACCTCGCAGTTCGAGCAGTTCATCCGCGCCGTCGCCGGCCTGCCGCTCGGCTCGACCGAGATGCTGGCCGATGCCGTGATGAAGAACCTGCTGGGCGACGACGTCGAGCGCTGGCGCGAGCTGCTCGCCGACCCCAACGCCAAGCTGCACCTCTACGGCAAGGCCGAGGCCCGGCCGGGCCGCAAGATGGGCCATGTGACGCGGCTGACGCCGCGGGGGTGAGATCATTCACACCAGTTCAAGCCGAGGGAACATCGGTCGCCGAGAAATCCTTGCCCTTAAACAGCAATCGCTCGCCGGTCACAGTTGCAAGGGCATAAGAGAAACAGTCACCGTAGTTGAGCTTCGCTGCATGGCCCATTCCCTTGCCGTAGCGCTCAAAGGCGTGCAGAGCGAGGTCAACTTGCTCAGTTGTGACCGGTTCCACGATGAAACCACCTTGCTCAAGAAGGTCCACAAGATCGACTCGTCCTTGCGGTCCCGCACGCGCAAGCAACACGATGCCGACTTCGACGACCGTGGCGGCCGAGATCCGGGGCTGCTCCACGGCCTCGATCTTGCGGGCAAATTGGTCCGCGTCGGCTTCTTGCAGAAGGATGGCCAAAATCGCCGAGCTATCGACGACCATCAGGTCGGCAATCCGCTCTCGTCGTAGCCGAGAATTTCCTCAGGGCTTCGGTCATCCAGCACGGGCCGGGAGGCGCTTCGCCGGCCTATTTCCATAAGCCGCTCGGCCAGTCCAGTCCGGTTTCGCTTCGCCTTTTCGCGATTCAGTCGCTGCTCCAAAGCTAGTGTCACAGCACTGGTCAAGCTCTCACCAGTCAGACTTGCTAGCTCCTTCGCCAGGCGGTGCGCCCGTTCGTTCTTGATGTTGAGCCCCATAGCAGTCCTGTATGGTAGAATTTACGTGATTTTCTACCATACTGATGTACGGTAGCCGAAACAAGTCAGGGCCAGTCACGGCATTGAACTGCAAGCACCGCTATGCCGAACCCTAGAAACGGCGGCTCAGCACGGATCCATGCCCCACCCCTCCAACCAGTTCTTCGCCGACGCAAGCTCGGTCAACTGGGATGACCTCCGCTTCTTCCTGGCGGCCTCGCGCTCGGCGAGCCTGGCCGAGGCGGCGCGGCGGCTGAAAGTGAGCGCGCCGACCGTCGGTCGCCGGCTACGGGCGCTGGAGGAGTCGCTCAAGGTCGCGTTATTCGAGCCGGGCGCCGAGCCGCTGGCGGTCACGCCGGCCGGACAGGCGCCGCTCGCGGTCGCCGAGCAGATGGAGGAGAGCGCCTTCGCCCTGGCGCGCCTGTCCGACCAGCAGCGCGCCGAAGCGGTCGAGCCGGTGCGGATCACGGCCATCGGCTCGGTCGCTCTGTTCCTGGTGCGGCGTTGCGAGGCGATCCGCCGACTGTCCGGCGGCGTAGCGCTCGAGATCATCAGCACCGGCGAGCGCTTGAGCCTGGCCCGAAACGAAGCCGACATCGCCCTGCGCATGGGCCGCCTACCGCGCAAGGGCGACCTGGTCAGCCGCAAGCTCGGGGAGATCGCCTACGCCCTCTACGCCAGCGAAGACTTCCTGCGCGAGAACACCATCGAGTCGAACGAAGATCTGGCACATTCGACCTTCATCGGCTACCGCAAGAAC
>JAKSDN010000787.1 GCA_022360075.1 Kiloniellales bacterium
CGGCGCGATCGGCGAGCGCTTCGACGGCTATGCGGAGGCGCGCGACCCCAGCGTCACCGCCCAGGTCCAGCAGATCAACGTCAAGCGCCGGCAGATCTACCAGCAGCGCGCCGCCGAACAGGGCGTGCCCGCCGCCCAAGTTGGCCGGCTCTACGCCCAGCAGATCATCGGCGATTCGCCGAGTGGCACCTTCATCCTCCAGGAGAACGGGAGCTGGACGCAGAAGCCGTGAGGACGTGAGGAAGAGAATCGGCGGCCTTCCAGAGAATTAGAGTTCTCCCCTTCCCTGGAGTGTCACCCTCGGGCTTGACCCGAGGGTCCATGGAAGTCCCGGATTCGGACCTCGATGGATTGCCGGGTCAAGCCCGGCAATGACAATCTTGGGAGAGAAAAACCGAGTAAGTCACTGCAAATCATTACCTTTGGCTGGCGTGGCAAAGATTGCCCTCCCGTCATTCCCGATTGCCAATCGACAAGGGCCACAAGCAGTCCCCGCATTGCGCCCCTACCCCACCCCCTATAATCTTCGACACCAGCCCCTTAGCGCGGCCCCTTCGCATTCCCCCGCAGCCATGGAGAATACGCCTCGATGGGCGACCAAAGCCCCCTTCCCGCCTCGGTCGACGACACACTCGCGCTGCTGGCACGCGGTCGCTATGTCGGCGACCGCAGCCTCGCGACGGTGCTCTATCTGGCCTTCAAGCTACGCCGCCCGCTGTTTCTCGAGGGCGAGGCCGGGGTCGGCAAGACCGAGATCGCGAAGGTGCTGGCCGAGACCCTGGAACGGCGGCTGGTGCGCCTGCAATGCTACGAGGGGTTGGATGTGGCCTCGGCGGTCTACGAGTGGGACTACCCGCGCCAGATGGTCGAGATCCGCATCGCCGAGGCCGCCGGCGACCAGGACCGCGAGGTTCTGACCAGCAACATCTTCTCCGAGCGCTTCTTGATCGAGCGGCCGCTGCTCCAGGCCCTGGAGCCCGATCTGAACGGCGCGCCGGTGCTGCTGATCGACGAGCTGGACCGAACGGACGAGCCCTTCGAGGCCTATCTCCTGGAGGTGCTGGCCGACTACCAGATCACCATCCCGGAGATCGGCACCGTCACGGCGAAGCAGCCGCCGATCGTGGTGATCACCTCGAACCGCACACGGGAGATCCACGACGCCCTGAAACGCCGCTGCTTCTACTACTGGGTCGACTACCCGAATGCGGCGCGGGAGCTGGAGATCTTGCAGATCAAGGTCCCGGAGGCCGGGGCACGGCTGAGCCGGCAGGTCGTCGGCTTCGTGCAGCATCTGCGGACCATGGATCTGTTCAAGCAGCCGGGCGTGGCGGAGAC
>JAKSDN010000239.1 GCA_022360075.1 Kiloniellales bacterium
CGGCGCGATCGGCGACCCGGCCGACCGTTTCGCTGCAGAACAGCTTGCAGCACGCGGCTTCCGTGGTGATGCGCTCGCCCGCATCCCGCCGGCGCGCGGCGTCGAGCACCATGCTGCGCGCGGCATAGGCTTCCGTGCGCGAGTCCGCCAGCATCGCCTGGATCAGCTGGAAGTCGGCGATTCGTTCACCGAATTGCCGGCGTTCGCACGCGAAGGTTACGGACTCGTGGATCAGCCGTTCGGCAATGCCGGTACACAGCGCGGCGACGTGCAGCCGGCCGCGATCGAGGGTCTTCATGGCGGTCTTGAAGCCCGCACCTTCGACCCCGCCGAGCAGAGCATCGGCGCGGACCCGGCAGTCCTTCAGGATCACGTCCGCCACCGGCGCACCCTGCTGCCCCATCTTGCGTTCCGGGGCCCCGATGTCGAGCCCGGGCGTATCCGCCTCGACGAGGAACGCCGAAATCCCCTGGGTGCCGGGTGCGTCCGGGTCGGTGCGGGCGAACACCGTGAACAGGCCGGCCCGCGGCGCATTGGTGATGTAGCGCTTGGTGCCGTTCAGCACGTAGTCGGCCCCGTCGCGCACCGCCGTCGACCGCATACCCGACGGGTCGGAGCCGGCATCCGGTTCGGTCAGCGCGAAGGACGCGATCAGGTCTCCGCTGGCGAGCCTCGGCAGATAGGCATCCTTTTGCGCCTCGGTGCCGTCGGCGATCAGTCCCAGTGAACCGATCCCGTTGTTGGTGCCGATCGCCGAGCGGAACGCCGGTGACGTCCAGCCGAGCTCGAAGGTCGCCAGCACCTCCTCCTCCATCGACAGACCGAGCCCGCCATAGGCCTGCGGGATGGTCATGCCGAACAGGCCGAGTTCGCGCATTTCGGCGAGGATGTCGTCGGGAACGCGGTCCTCGTCGGCGACCTGCGCTTCGAGCGGCACCAGCCGCTCGCGCACGAACCGGCGGATCGTGTCGAGCAGGACGGTCAGTGTCTCCGGGTCCAATGCCATCTCTCAGCGAATCCCTGATCCGGTCGAAGTCAATCCGATCGAAGTCAATCCGATCGAAGTCTGGGAAGGTCGTCGATACAGGCCGGGTTGTCGAGCGCCGACAGGTCGCCGGGCGGCTCGCCCATGGCGACCCGGCGGACCACGCGCCGCATCACCTTGTTGTTGCGGGTGCGCGGCAGGTCCGGCACGCAATGGACGCCGGCCGGCCGGAACGCCTTGCCGAGCCGTTCGGTCAGGCGACCGGCGACCGTCTCCGGCAATGCGGGTTGCGAGGCGGTTGCGGCTGGAACGACGAACACGTGCAGGGCTTCGCCCTGTCGCGGGTCGGGTAGCCCGACCGCCGCGACCGCCGCCAGGCCCGAAATGTCCGAGACGGCCGCCTCGACCTCGGCCGGACCAATCCGGCGCCCGGCGATCTTCATCACGTCGTCGGCACGCCCGCGCAGGTCCCAGTAGCCGCCCCTGCACTGTACCAGGTCGCCATGCGACCAGGCGCCCGGGAACCGCGTCCAGTAGGTCTCGACATAGGTCTGCGGATCCTGCCACAGGCCACGGGTCATGCCCGGAAAGACGTTGTCGATGGCAAGCTCGCCCGGCTCAGCGCTGTCGGCGGCCAGCACCGTACCGTCCTCGGCCCGGATCGACAGCGCGACCCCGGGTGCCGCGGCATTGAATACGCACGGCGCGATCGGTTTGACCAGCACATTGGTGAGCAGGCCGCCGGAAACCTCGGTGCCGCCGGTATAGTTGATGATGGGACGGGTGCCGCCGCCGACCGTCCGGAACAGGTAG
>JAKSDN010000336.1 GCA_022360075.1 Kiloniellales bacterium
ATCTGCCAGGGCGAGGCGTTCTCCAGGCGCGCCGCTTCGAAGACGTCCTCGGGCAGGGACTGCAAGCCCGCCAGCATCAGCAGAATGACGAAGGGCGTCCACTGCCAGATCTCGACCGTGATGATGGCGAAAGTGGCCCAGATCGCATCGGTCAGGAACGGCAGGTTGGGAAAACCGAGTGTGGTGAAGAAGGCGTTCAAGGGCCCCATCTGCGAGTGAAAGACCATCTTCCAAACCAGGGCCACGGCGACTGGAGCCATCAGCATCGGCAGCAGGAAGGTCACCCGGTAGAGCCGCTCGCCGGGCACCTTGGCGTGCAGCGCGAGCGCGACAGCGAAGCCGATCACGTACTGCACCGCCACCGAGATGAAAACGATGGTGGCCGTATTGCCGATCACGTCCCAGAATCGCGCCTGGCCGAGCAGCTTCCCGTAGTTGCCGAGCCCGACGAACTTGGGCGGCAGCGGCGGCACGAGCCGGATGTCCTGGAAGCTCAGGTTGAGCGAGTAGATCAGCGGGAACAGCGTGACCGCCAAGACCACCAGCACGGCAGGCCAGATGAAGAGGTACTTGATCGGCTCGCGCACGCTTGGCGTCCTGCCTTCAAGCGTCCGCGTGCTGACGCAACAGGGCCTCGATCTCGTCGGCCCGTGGCATCGAGGGCGCGGTGCCCTCCTTGGTCACCGAGAGGCCGCCGACGGCGCAGCCGAAGCGCGCCGCGGCGCGGGCGTCGAGGCCCTTGGCGAGGCCGGTCGCCAGACCGCCGTTGAAGGCGTCGCCGGCCCCGGTTGTGTCCACGACGGAGCCGGCATCGTAGGCCGGAATATGGGCCGCGCCGCTGCCGTCCTTCAGCAGAACGCCTTGGCCGCCGAGCGTGATGATCGCCGTTCCAACCCCGCGCTGGAGGAAGACATCGGCCGCCGCCTCGGCCTGTTCCAGGGTCTCGACCGGCAGGCCGGCGAGATCGGACGCTTCGGTTTCGTTCGGCGTGAAGTAGTCGACCAGGCCGTAGATCGCCTCGGGAAGGGGCGCGGAGGGCGCGGGATTGAGGATGGTCGTGACGCCATGGCGCCGGGCGATCTCCAGGCCGCGTTGGCCGGTCTCGATCGGCGTCTCGAGCTGCGTTGCGAAGACCGCCGAACCGGCGATCGCCGCCTCGGCCTTCTCAACGTCGGCAGGGCCCAGATCGGTCGCCGCGCCTGGTACGACGATGATCGCGTTGTCGCCGGTCTTCTCGTCCTTGAAGATGAAGGCCGCACCGGTCGGCAGGCTGTCGCTCTCGAGCACGAAGTCTTGGTCTATGCCTTCGTCGCGGTACATCTGGCGCACCTGCTTGCCGAGGTCGTCGCGGCCGATCTTGGTGATAAAGCTGACCTCGGCCCCGGCCCGGCGCGCCGCGACCGCCTGGTTCGAGCCCTTGCCGCCAGGCCCGGTCGAGAAGTCCGTGCCGAGCAAGGTCTCGCCCATGACCGGCAAGCGCGCCGCCCAGAAGGACAGGTCGGCGACATAGATCCCCATGACCGTGATTTTCGCGCTCATGCGCCCCTCCCCCCTGTCGTTCGCAGACCTTCAGTCGGCCAGGATCACGCCCTTCTTGAGCAGGAAGCAGCCATAGCCGCGTGGCTCGCCGGTCGCGACCACGGCGAAGGCCTGCTTGGCCTCCTCGTAGAAGGCGAAGCGCTCGATCGAGCCCATCGGCCAGTCGCGGCCCTCGGCCTCGTTGATGACCCGCTGCATCTCCTGCTGCACCGGCGGCAGCTCCTCGACCGGACGGCCGACCACTTCCATGCGCCGCGCCGGCTGCTCGACGAAGGAGTCGAGCGGCATGACCGAGAGGATCGCCCGGCCGGCCCGAGCGACATCAACGCCGTCAAGCCGGATCAGGGGATCGTCGCCGGCGACCGACGTGGCCGGAAAGTTGGCATCGACCAAGGCGAGATCGTCGCCATGCCCCATGGCCCGCAAGACGTAGAGCAGATCGGCGTTGAGCAGTGGATCGATCGACTTGAGCATGAACGGCGCCTCCCCAGCAGGCTGTTGAACGTTTCGTCGTTGTCGCGGTGTAAGAGTCAGAACCGAATAAAATCCCGTGAACTCAAAGAGTTGCACCACTGCACCTGTCATCACCGGGCCTGACCCGGTGATCCAGAATGTCGCCCTAGGTCAAGCGAGGTCTGGATTGCCGGATCAAGTCCGGCAATGACAAGTGAGGAGCGGTCTCTCTCCAAGCTCTTGTTCGCAAAGCAGTCATTTTCGGTTCGGCTCCTAAGGACTCGCGGCTACTCCCCGTAAGGAATCCAGATGTTCTTGACTTGCGTCGCCTGGCGCAAGAAGGCCTGGCCCTCGCCCTGCTCGGCGTCGTGCCAATCGCGCGCGCGGCCGTCATTGACCCAGGTCCTCTTCAAGTTCGCCGCGGAGGCCCGCTCGACCAGCGCCGAGCCGGCCGCCGGGCCCGCGTACCAGAGCGCATCGACAGCGTCGTGCTCGGCCAGGACCTTGGCCAGGGCATCGCGCTCGCCGGTGACGATGTTGACAACGCCGCCCGGCAGGTCGGAGGTGTCGAAGACCTGATAGAGATCGGTCGCCGCCAGGGGATGGTGCTGCGATGGGACGGCAACAACCCGATTGCCGAGCGCGATCGCCGGCGCGACCAGAGACACGAAGGAGAGCAGCGGCGCTTCGTCCGGGCAGGCGATGCCGATCACGCCGACCGGCTCGTGCATCGCAAGCGTCACGCCGCGCAGGGGCGGGCCGTGGACCCGGCCGTCGAACTTGTCGGCCCAGGCG
>JAKSDN010000083.1 GCA_022360075.1 Kiloniellales bacterium
CCGGAAATAGAACTGCGGGCGGTAGTTGGTGAAGAACGGCGTGTGACGGCCACCCTCCTCCTTGGTCAGGATGTAGGCCTCCGCCGTGAACCGCGTGTGCGGCGTGATCGATCCCGGTTTCGCGAGAACCTGGCCCCGCTCGACCTCGTCACGCCCGACGCCGCGCAACAGACAACCCACGTTGTCGCCCGCCTCGCCCTGATCCAGCAGCTTGCGGAACATCTCAACGCCCGTGCAGACCGTCTTCGAGGTCTCCTTGATCCCCACGATCTCGATCTCGTCGCCCACCTTGATGATCCCGCGCTCCACACGGCCCGTCACAACCGTCCCGCGACCCGAGATCGAGAACACATCCTCGATCGGCATCAGGAACGGCAGGTCCTTCGGACGCTCGGGCTGCGGCACGTAGGCGTCGACCTCCGACATCAGCGACAGGATCGAATCCTTGCCCATCGCGTCCTCGCGGCCCTCCAGCGCACAGAGCGCAGAGCCGCGCACGATCGGGATGTCGTCGCCCGGAAACTCGTAGGAAGACAGAAGCTCGCGGATCTCAAGCTCAACCAGATCCAAAAGCTCCTCGTCGTCGACCATGTCCACCTTGTTCATGTAGACCACGATCGCCGGCACTCCGACCTGACGCGCCAGCAGAATGTGCTCGCGCGTCTGCGGCATCGGACCGTCGGCCGCAGACACAACCAGGATCGCACCGTCCATCTGCGCGGCACCCGTGATCATGTTCTTCACGTAGTCCGCATGGCCAGGGCAGTCGACATGCGCGTAGTGACGGTTCTCCGTCTGGTACTCCACATGCGCCGTCGCAATCGTGATACCCCGCGCCTTCTCCTCTGGCGCCTTGTCGATCTGGTCGAAGGCCGTGAACTCCGCCCCACCCGTCTCCGCTAGCACCTTCGTGATCGCCGCCGTCAGCGTCGTCTTGCCGTGATCAACGTGACCAATCGTACCAACGTTGCAGTGCGGCTTCGTACGTTCAAACTTCTGCTTCGCCATGGCTCTTAACTCTCCGTTCTCGCCGTATCCCCGGTTTATCCAGCCAGCCGCGTCCGCACTTCCTCGGACACCTGCTGGGGAACCTCTGAATAGTGATCAAAATGCATGGTGAACTGGGCGCGTCCCTGGCTCATGGAGCGCAGGGCGCTGACATATCCGAACATGCTGGCCAGCGGCACCTGGGCGGTGATGACGCGGGCGTTGGCGCGCTGGTCCATGCCCGAGACGTTGCCGCGGCGCGAACTCAGGTCGCCGATGATGTCGCCCATATATTCCTCCGGCGTCACCACCTCGACCCGCATCACGGGTTCCAGCAGCACCGGCTTCGATTTGCTGGCGCCCTCGCGGAAAGCGGCGCGGGTCGCGATCTCGAAGGCCATGACGCTGGAGTCGACGTCGTGGGAAGCACCGTCGAACAGGGTGGCCTTGAAATCGGTCATCGGGAACCCGCAGAGAACGCCGGTTTCCAGGGCCGCTTTCAGACCCTTTTCGACGCCTGGAATGTACTCACGCGGCACCGATCCGCCGACCACGGCGTTCTCGAACTCGAAGCC
>JAKSDN010000236.1 GCA_022360075.1 Kiloniellales bacterium
AGACGCAGTAGGCCTCCGCTTCGGCGTTCGCCGAATTGACCGACCCAGGAGCCACCGGCAGAGTGGCGCCATGAGCCGCGGCCGATTCATCACCCTGGAAGGCGGGGAGGGGGCCGGCAAGTCGACGCAGATCGCGCGGCTCGCCGACTGGCTGGAGAACCGCGGCCTGCCGGTCCTGCGCAGCCGCGAGCCCGGCGGCAGCACGGGCGGGGAGGAAATCCGCAAGCTCCTGGTCGACGGCAGCGTCGATCGCTGGGACCCGATGAGCGAGGCCCTCCTGCACTTCGCCGCCCGCCGGCAGCATATCGTCGAGACCCTGGAGCCGGCGCTCGCCGCGGGTACTTGGGTGCTGTGCGACCGCTTCGCCGATTCGACCATGGCCTATCAAGGCTATGGGCACGCGCTCGGGCCTGCCGTCGTGAGCGAGCTCTACCGTCTGGTCGTTGGCGACCTGCGCCCCGACCTCACCTTCGTGCTCGACCTGCCGGTCGCCGAAGGCCTGGCCCGGGCGGGCCGGCGCGGTGCCGCCGAGGCCCGCTACGAGAGCATGGCGACCGCCTTTCACGAGCGCGTTCGGAACGGTTTTCTCGAAATCGCCCGCAAGGACAGCGACCGCTGCGTGTTGGTCGACGCGACGGTCTCAGCCGAGCGGGTTCAAGAAGCTTTGAGGGAAGGCCTGGAAAGCCGCCTGGGGGTTTTGTCGACGTGAGTAAGGAGACGCGCAAAGCGAAGGCAGAGCCCGACCCGGAGATTCCCA
Source organism: Kiloniellales bacterium (assembly GCA_022360075.1). The sequence continues at coordinate 758 of JAKSDN010000236.1, forward strand.
GCCCGCGCGAGACCGCTTCGCTCGCCGGCCACGCGCTCGCCGAGCAGCGCCTGCGGCAGGCGGCGCTCTCGGGCCGCATGCCCCATGCCTGGCTGTTCACCGGGCCGCGCGGCATCGGCAAGGCGACACTCGCCTACCGCTTCGCGCGCTGGCTGCTGGCCGACGGCGCGGCGGCGGGGCAGGGTGCAGATCTGTTCGGCGCGGCACCCGAGGACCTCGCCCTGGACCCGGAGCATCCGGTCTTTCGCCGCGTCGCTTCGGGCGGTCACCGCGATCTCCTTTCAGTCGCCCGCGGCGTCAACCCCAAGACCGGCAAGCCGCGCGACGAGATCGTAGCCGAGGACGTCCATCCGGTGCGCGGCTTCCTGCGCATGACGGCGGCCGAGGGCGCCTGGCGGGCGGTCATCGTCGACGGTGCCGAGGAGATGAACCTGACCGCCGCCAACGCGCTGCTCAAGGTGCTGGAGGAGCCGCCGGCAGGCGCCGTCTTGGTCCTGGTCAGCCACGCGCCGGGCAGCCTGCTGCCGACGATCCGCTCGCGCTGCTGCCGGCTGGCGCTGTCGCCGCTTGCGGAGCCGCAGGTCGCCGAGCTCCTGCGCGTCTTTCTGCCGGATCTGGACGAGGCGGATCTGGCGACCCTGGCCCGCCTCGGCGAAGGCTCGGTCGGCCGCGCGCTCGAGCTCTGGCGCGGCGGCGGGCTGGAGCTTTACCGCGAGATGCTCGGTCTGCTCGGAGGCCTGCCGCGGCTCGACCCGGTCCGTCTACACGGTTTCGCCGACCGCCTTTCCGGGCCCACGGGCAACGAAGCCTTCCGCACGGTCAGCGGCCTCATGACATGGTGGCTGGCGCGCCTGGTCCGGGCCGGCGCCAGCGGCACGCTGCCGGCCGAGGTGGTCGAGGGCGAGGGGGCCTTGGTCGCCGATCTGCTCGGACGGGGGAACCTTGCGCAATGGCTGGGCCTATGGGAGAAGTTGGGCCGCCTTTTCGCCCGTGCGGAGGGCGCCAAGCTCGATCGCAAGCAGGTCCTGGTCACCGCCTTCGCCGAGTTGGAGGCCCTGGCGCGCTGAACGACGAGTTCGGCGGCCGCGGACAGCTTGGATGGCGCCCGCGCGGCACTAGATGATCTTGTGGTCGCATCGCACCGGCGGGCCTAAGGGTTCCGCCGGTTCCGTACCACCTGGAGGGCCGCATGGCCGGGTCAGACAAGACGCCCTACTACATCACGACACCGATCTACTACGTGAACGATTCGCCGCACATCGGGCATGCCTACACGACCCTGGCCTGCGATGCGCTGGCGCGCTTCATGCGGCTCGACGGCTACGACGTGATGTTCCTGACCGGCACCGACGAGCACGGCCAGAAGGTTGCGCAGTCGGCCAAAGCCGCCGGGCTAGAGCCCCAGGCCTTCACCGACCAGCTATCGGCGAAGTTCCGCGCGCTCTCGCCGGCCTTGAACTACTCGAACGACGACTTCATCCGCACGACAGAGCCGCGCCACATCCGCTCCTGCCAGGCGATCTGGCAAAAGCTGGTCGAGTCCGGCGACATCTACCTGGGCAGCTACGCCGGCTGGTACGCGGTGCGCGATGAGGCCTTCTACACCGAGAGCGAACTGACCGAGGGGGAGGGCGGCAAGAAGCTCGCGCCCTCGGGCGCCGAGGTCGCCTGGGTCGAGGAGCCCTCCTACTTCTTCCGGCTCTCGGCCTGGCAGGACCGTCTGCTGGCCCACTACGACGCGAACCCCGACGCGCTCGGCCCGGACAGCCGGCGCAACGAGGTCATCTCCTTCATCAAGTCGGGCCTGCGCGACCTCTCGATCAGCCGCACGACCTTCGACTGGGGCGTGCCGGTGCCGGGCGACCCGGAGCACGTGATGTATGTCTGGCTCGACGCCCTGACCAACTACGTCACGGCCGTCGGCTATCCGGACGAGGACAGCGCCACGTTCACCAAGTACTGGCCGGCCGACCTGCACATGGTCGGCAAGGACATCCTGCGCTTCCACGCGGTCTACTGGCCGGCCTTCCTGATGAGCGCGGGCGTGGCACCGCCCAAGCGCGTCTTCGCCCACGGCTGGTGGACCAACGAAGGTCAGAAGATCTCGAAGTCGCTCGGCAACGTGATCGACCCGCTGGCCCTGGTGGAGCGCTACGGCCTCGATCCGGTGCGCTATTTCCTGCTGCGCGAGGTGCCTTTCGGCAATGACGGCGACTTCTCCCACCGGGCTATGATCGGCAGGCTGAACAACGACCTGGCCAACGACCTGGGCAATCTGGCGCAGCGCGTGCTCTCGATGATCGCCAAGAACTGTGGGGCCGCCGTGCCGCAGCCGAGCGATTTTTCGCCGGCCGACGACGCCCTGCTGTCGGCGGCCAAAGCGCTGCCGGACCGGCTGCGCGAGGCCTACCGGGTCCAAGCCTTCCACCGGGGCCTCGAGGCCACTTGGGAAGTGGTGGCCGCGGCCAACCGCTACGTCGACGAGCAGGCGCCCTGGGCGCTGCGCAAGACCGACCCGGCGCGCATGGCGACGGTGCTCTACGCCTTGGCCGAGACGATCCGCCACCTGGCGATTCTGACCCAGCCGGTCATGCCGCAGTCCATGGCCAAGATGCTCGATCAGCTCGCGGTGCCGCAAGAGCGGCGCGACATCGCGTCACTCGCGCACGCCTTGAGCCCGGGCACGCCGCTGCCGAAGCCCGAGGGCGTTTTCCCGCGCCTCGTCGAAGAAGAGGCTGTCTAGACGATGCTGGTCGATTCCCACTGCCATCTCGACTATCTGGCCAAGGACGGCGACCTGGAAGCGATCGTGGAACGCGCGCGCGCGGCGGGCGTGGCCCGCATGCTCACGATCTCGACCAAGCTCTCCGAGTTCGACGGCGTGCGCGCGATCGCCGAGCGCTACGACGATGTCTTCTGCTCGGTCGGCGTTCATCCGCATGAGGCCGCCGAGGAAGGGCAGGCGAGCCCCGACCGTTTGGTGGCGCTGGCCGCGCATCCCAAGGTCGTGGGCATCGGCGAGACGGGCCTCGACTACTACTATGAGCACAGCCCGCGCGCGGCGCAGCAGGAGAGCTTCCGCGCCCATATCCGGGCGGCGCGCGAGACCGGTCTGCCGTTGATCGTGCACAGCCGCGACGCCGACGAAGACACGGTCTCGCTGCTGCGCGAGGCCCATGCCGAGGCTCCCTTCACGGGGGTGATCCACTGCTTCACCGCGGGACCGGCGCTGGCCGAGGCCGCGCTCGAGCTGGGTCTCTACATATCGATCGCCGGCGTCGTCACCTTCAAGAAGGCTGACGCGCTGCGTGAGACGGTGTCGCGGGTTCCGCTGGAGCGGCTGCTGGTCGAGACGGACGCGCCCTACCTGGCGCCGGTGCCGATGCGCGGCAAGCGCAACGAGCCGGCCTTCGTCGCCCACACGGCCGAGCGGCTGGCCGCGCTCAAGGGTGTCTCGCCGGAGGCCTTGGCGCAGGCCACGAGCGAGAACTTCGGACGGCTCTTCGACAAGGTCACGCCTCCGGCGGCGCCCGCTGCATGAGGGTCACGGTTCTGGGCTGCGGCGGCTCCGGCGGGGTCCCGATCGCCGACGGCACGCCCGGCGGCAACTGGGGCGCCTGCGATACGAGCAACCCCCGCAACCGGCGGCGGCGCGTGTCAATCCTGGTCGAGACCGAAGGCACGACGATCCTCGTCGACGCCACGCCGGACTTGCGCGACCAGCTGATCGACGCTGCGGTCGAGCGGATCGACGCGCTGCTGATCACCCACGCCCACGCCGATCACTGCCACGGCATCGACGACCTGCGCAGCC
>JAKSDN010001220.1 GCA_022360075.1 Kiloniellales bacterium
GATCTCACCTTCGCCAATGTTCTGCGCTCCATGGTGCGCCAGGATCCCGACGTCATCATGATCGGCGAGATGCGCGATCTGGAAACCGCCCAGATCGCGGTCCAGTCGGCGCTCACCGGCCATCTTGTGCTGTCGACGCTTCACACCAACGACGCGCCGGGCGCCATCACCCGACTACTGGATATGGGCGTTGACGACTACCTTGTGAACTCGACCGTCAATGCGGTTCTCGGGCAGCGGCTTGTCAGAACTTTGTGCCGCGGATGCCGTCGTCCCTATCGGGCATCCAGCGAGCTTGTTGATCGCTTGCAGCTACGGAAGCTGGCCGTTGAGAACGAGATCGTGCTCCATAGGGCGGTGGGGTGCGAAATCTGCGGTCAGCTCGGATATACGGGCCGCGTGGGCATTTTCGAGATTCTCCCGGTAACGGACGAACTCCGCGACTTGATCATGAAGCACGCCGATATTCCGAGGATGCGACAGAGCGCCGTCGATGCCGGCATGGTGACGATGTTCGAGGACGGCCTCCGCAAGGCGGTCGCCGGACAGACCACGATCGAAGAAGTTCGTCGGGTCACTCAGGAGCACTGAACTTGTCGCACTTCCGCTACAAGGCCGTGAGCACCTCCGGTGAGGTCATTGAGGGCCGCATGGAAGCTGCGAGCGAGGCTGCCGTGATCGCTCGTCTCCAGGGCCTCGGTCATTTGCCGGTCACGGCTGAGCCAGTCGATGTGGTGTCCGACGCAAGACAGCGGTCGAAGCGACGCGCCCTGTTCTCGAAATCGGTTTCGGGAAAGCAGCTTGGCATCGTCACCCGAGAGCTGGCCCGCCTGATCAATGCCGGCGTGCCCCTTGAGCGTTCGTTGGAGATCCTGATCGGCGTCGCGGGGTCGGAGGCGACCGAGCAGCTTATCAACCGCATCCTGAACGAGATCCGAGGCGGCGCCACTCTGGCCGACGCTATAGAGGCCCAAGGCCCACCGTTCAGCCGGCTCTACGTGAACATGATACGAGCCGGCGAGGCCGGAGGAGCCTTGGGGGTCGTGCTGGCTCGCCTGGCCGACTACATGGCCCGATCGCAGGAGCTCAGGGCGAATGTTGTGTCGGCCCTGATCTATCCGGTGGCCCTGCTCGCCGTCTCGCTGCTCTCGCTCGTTATTCTCATGACCTTGGTGGTGCCCCGGTTTCAACACCTGTTCGACGAGTCGGGGGCGGCCCTGCCGGTCATGACAGAGGTGGTCGTCGCGGTGGCTTCTTGGTTGCAGTCCTACTGGTGGGGTCTTGTCGTCGTCCTCCTGGCAGGCTTCGTTCTCATACCCCGTTTGCTCCGCCGGCCTGGACCGAAGCTGGTCTGGGACCGTTTCGTCCTAGCCGTGCCCAAGGTTGGCGACTTGGTGAGAAAGATCGAAGTTGGCCGCTTTTCCCGGACGCTCGGCACGCTGCTGACCAACGGCGTGCCACTGCTGGCGGCGCTCGCGATCGTCAAGGAGACACTAGGCAATTCCGTCATGGCCAGATCAGTTGGCGACACCGCTGACAGCTTAAAGGCCGGCCAAGGGCTCGCCTCGCCTTTGTTCGAGGCTGGGGTTTTCCCCAACCTCGCCGTTCATATGGTCAAGGTCGGCGAAGAAACCGGCCAACTCGACGTCATGCTGACCGACATCGCCGATATCTACGATGAGGAAGTGCGAAACAGTCTGAAGAACCTCCTGGCACTACTGGAGCCGATCCTGATTCTGACACTTGGTGTCTTGATGGGCGGAATCGTCATATCGATTCTGCTCGCCATTCTCAGCGTCAATCAGCTTGCCCTTTAGCTTAGGCAGCGTGCAGATGAAGCGGTGCCCTATCTGGTTCAGCGAGGAAAATCGAAAGGGCGCTTTGCGCATAAGACGAGGTCTCTTCAGGCGCAGGCTCTTGCCATCGGAGGGCTTTACGCTCCTTGAGCTGCTTATCGTCATCGGCGTGCTGTCCCTCTTGTTGGCTCTGTCTGTTCCTTGGCTCTCGAGCAAGCCGTCTAGAAGCGAGCTTAAGAGTGCGGCCAGGGAGCTTGCGTCTGCGGTCCGGGCTGCTGGCGCGGAGGCGATCAATCGACACCAGGAGACCGTCTTCACATTGGACGTGGAGGCCCGCGAATATGCGGTCGGCGAAAAGGGCGTCCCGGGACGGCTAGCGAAGAACCTATCCCTCAAGCTCGTGACGGCAGAGTCCGAGCGCGTTGACGAGACGCGAGGGCGCATTCGCTTCTTTCCAGACGGCTCATCGACCGGCGGACGTGTGACGGTCGGGGATGATGAGCGAGCCTACGTAGTCACCGTGGATTGGATCACTGGCAGGGTGGTCATCGTTGAATAGCCAGCAGCCTCAGCCACGCTTCACGGTTGGCTTCTCGCTGCTCGAAGTGCTGGTGGCCTTTGCAATTCTTGGCCTCTCGCTCGGCTTGCTGCTCGACATCTTTTCCGGTGGTTTGCGAAACGTCGATTCCGTTCAGCACTACGCGCGGGCCACGGCGCTGGCGCAGTCGAAACTCGCCGCTCTCGGGGAAGAGATCCCGTTTGAACCGGGAGAGGCCACGGGTGAGTGGGGCAACAGCTATCGCTGGTCGGTCCGCATCACCCCCTACGAGCTGGAAGACGATACAACCGATGCCTTCAGTCGGGCCGTGGAGCTTTACCACGTCGTGGTCTCAGTGGACTGGCGCGATGGTCTGGCAGGTCGTCGAGCGGTCCTTGAGACACTGAGGGTAGCCGAGAAGCCCTGAAGGGTAAGATGTGCGGATTGCCAAAGGTCGGCGTCGGATCAGGCAGAGAGGATTCCGGATTCACTTTGCTGGAACTCCTGATCGCGATGACGCTCTTGAGTTTCGGCCTGGCCCTTCTGTTTGGCAGCCTGAGTCTTGGTGGAAGAGCTTGGGAGACGGCTGCCGACAGAGTTGGCACTGTCTCGGACCATCAAGTCGTCCACCGGCTCATGCGCGACCATCTGTCACGGGTGTTCCCGCTGGTTCTGGGCGACTACACGACTTTGGCGGGAAGCCCCAAGAACGAGTTGAGGTACGCTTTCGAGGGACGGCCGGACCGCATTGCCTTCGCAGCGTTTATGCCGCCCTATCCCGATGTCGGCGGCCTCTATCTCATAGCTTTCCAGGCAAGCGGCGGTGCCGATGGGACCCAGCTGCGGCTCCTCCGAAGCTTACACACAACGGACGTGGACGACATGGAGATCGACGACCCGGATGAGAGTGTTTTGTTGTCCGAGGCACCCCATACGATGGCGTTCTCCTACTACGGCCCCAGTGAGGCAAACCAAGAACTGGCATGGCAGGACCGCTGGGTCGATCGGGACGACTTCCCGATGCTCGTGCGGTTCGCGATCGGCCCCATGGAAGAGGCCGCGGAAATCTGGCCGGACCTGATCGTCCGATTGGCCATCAACATGGACGCGGCGTGCATCGCACCTTCGGGGGTGGGCAAATGCAGGCTCGTGGAATAGTCCCTGTGGTCCCAGACGCACGGAGATCGCGAAGCGGGTTCGCCCTGGTGATCGTGCTCTGGATGATTGCACTGCTGTCGGTTCTGGCGGCCGGATTCTCTTCCGCGATGCGAACCGAAGCCAGGTCGAGCCTCAACGTGCTCGAAAGCGCAAAGGCACGCGCCTTGGCCGATGCCGCGGTCCAAAGAGGGCTCTACGGGCTCTTGAATGTTGAGCCCGAGCTGGAATGGCGGGCCGACGGTACCCCCTACAAGTTCAGCTTTGGCGGAGCCGATGTCTCTGTGTCTACCTGGAACGAAGGAGGAAAGGTTGACCTAAATGCGGCACCGGACGAGCTGATCCGCCGTCTTTTGCAGGTTCTCGAAATCGAGTCGGCCAAGGCGAACGCTCTCGCCGATGCCATCCTGGATTGGCGCGACGAGGACGAGCTGCGCCGCGCGAACGGCGCGGAACGCGGCGACTATATCGCTGCGGGGGTGAGGTTCGGGCCGAAGGATGTGCCCTTCATAAGTCGAGTCGACCTACAGCATGTTATCGGGCTGAACCACGACATCTATGCAAGGCTCGCAAATCTGGTGACCGTCCATTCCTTCGCACCATCGGTCAACCCGAAGTATGCCCCGCCGGGCGTGCTCCTCGCGGTGCCGAATGTCAATGTCGCCGAGGTCGAGGCCCTCTTATCGGCGCGCGAGGACAAGAAGGAGAGCCCCTACATTTCGCGAGATGGTGGGTACCCCGTGTTGACGCAGGTCGGAGAGTGGGTATCGGATCAGGCGAGTTCGGTATACACTATTCGCGGGGAAGCCGAGTTGCCGTCGGGCGCGCGGTTTGCCCGTGAGGTCGTGATCTGGATTGATCAAGACCAAGATGTTCCTTTTTGGGTTCTGGACTCCAGAGTGGGGAGGTTCAGCGAGAACACCGAAGGTGCCGACGGATGAAGCCCGGTTCATCTCATTTTGTTGCGCCAGCGATAGCTTCAAGCCTCCGCGTATTTTGGTTTTGGTGGTTGGGTGAACTCGTCGCTCTCGTCCCGTCATTTCTCAAAGCGGAGACGGACCGATCCGGCGACGTATTGCTTCTCTCGTTCGACGAATCGAGCGTCGCCGCGCGCACACGCACCGACAAATCCTGGCACGACCTCGGCGGCATGGATCTCAGAGACGGAGACCCGGATCTGGAGCGGCGCGAGTTCCGGTTCCTCATACAGCGACTGCGTCTGCACAACCTTTCGGTGGGGCTCCGGCTGTCCTCAAAACTCGGATTGCGAAAGCGCCTCGAGTTTCCGTTGGCCGCGGAAAAGGAGCTTCGCCGGATCCTCAGCCATCAGATGGACCTTTTGGTCCCTTACCGCGCCGATCAGGTTTACTTCGACTATCACTTGGTTGGCCGCGACTTGAAGGCGAGGAAGATCGCGATCGAGCTCCTGACCGTGCCGAAAGCTGTCGTGGAGAAATCGGTTTCACGAGCGCGGGACTGGGGACTGGAGGTCGACTTTGTCGATCTCGGTGGCGCCGGCGACACGACGCTGTGCCCAATAAGGCTGGCTCCGACGGAGCGGGCCGGGCGAAGGCCCAAAACGAGAAAAGGCCTCATCGCCGGGCTCGCGTTCGCAAACGCTGCCATGATCGCCCTGACTCTCGGCCTGCCCCTGCTCGAGAAGTCAGGCCAGAAAGCTCGTCTCGAAGAGCAAGTGGCCTCGGCCCAATTGAAGGCGGAGGTTGTTGCGAAGCTGAGAGAGAAGGTCGAGCGCCTGAAGGCGGAGACCGCGTTCCTGACGAACAAGAAGCAGGAATCGCCACTCGTCATCGCCATCATGGACGAAGTGACGACGATCCTGCCAGACGACTCCTGGCTCAATCGATTGAGTTTGAAGCAAGGCATTCTGCAGCTCAATGGCTCATCGCCCAAATCCTCGGCCCTGATCCGTCAGCTCGAGGCCTCGGCCTTGCTCGAAAACGTGAGATTTCGGGCACCGGTAACTCAAGACAGGGCGACCGGTGCCGAGCGCTTCTTCATCTCGGCGGACGCCACACTGGAGACCGGATCATGATGACGGTCGCCTTAGGTCGAAGCGCGGCGGTGGCTCTGCTTGTCGGCGGCTTGGGCGGCTTGTGCCTCGCGGTTGCGGCGCCGCTGCTCAGCGCCACGGCGAGCTATGATGCCGCCATCGAGGAGCTGTCGCATCGGCTTGGCAAGTACGAGCAGGTGGCCGCCCTCAGGGAGCCCTTGCAGGAAGAGCTCGCCTTTTGGCAGCAGACTCGGCCCACGGCTGACGCATTGCTCGGCGGCGACAGCGAGGCCCTTGCGGGAGCGGAGCTTCAAGAGCTGATCAAGCAGATCGTCCTCGCCAGCGGCGGTCGGCCGGAAAGCTCCGAGGTGCTGTCCGTGAGCACGACGGATCCCCTTGAGCGCATCACGGTTCGCGTTCGATTTGCGGCCTCCGTCCCCGCGTTACAGCGCGTTGTCCATCGGATCGAGTCGGGCAGACCGCTGCTGTTTGTCGACAGCTTGGATGTCAGGGCGAAACAGGTGCGCCGAAACAAGAGGCAGATCGATCCCTCGCAGCCGGTGCTGCTCAAGGTGTCGCTCGACCTTTACGGCTACCGACGCGGCGAGGGTCAGTGATGTCTGCTTTTCTGCGCCGTCATCTGCTCATTTTATTGTTGACCCTTTGCGGTCTCGGCTTGGCGCTTCACCTTCACGTGACGTGGCCCGATTTCGGAGGATCCGTCTCTTCGATGGGCGCCGTTCAAGCCACGAGCGACCTCGAACGGCTTGATAGAAGGATCGACACTTTCCAAGCGCCGCCGCTCCAGAATTTCTCCGAGATCGTGGCCCGTCCGCTCTTCTCGCCGGGCCGAAGGCCGCCCGTTCCAAACAACGCCGAACCACCGCCAAAGATCGTCGCGGCCCCGGCGACGGTGCCGACGACGGGTCAGTTCAGGGTCATTGGCATCATCATTGAGGGCGATGACAGGCGCGCGCTCATCAAGCGCGCGCAACGGGGCGAAATGATCCAGGTCAGCGAGCAGGAGCAAATCGCGGGCTGGACCGTTGTGTCCATCGATCCCGAATCGGTCACCTTCGGCCAGCTTCACGTGACCGACGTTGTCCTGCTGCGCGACAATGTCATGTCACAGGCAGACAAGGCGAAGCTACAGAAAGCTAAACACTTGCAGCAGAAGAAGCGCCAGATACAGCAAAAAGCGCGACAGTTGCAGCGTCTGAAGGCGCAGCAGGCGGACTCGGACAGGAGACAAAGTGCGTTGAGACGGAAGGCCCAAGGCTCGAATTCGGCAGAGCAACCGGGGGCCACCAGACTTCCGGCCGCGTCGCGGCAGCCGCAGCAGGGAGCAGCCTCGCGCCAGCAGTCGGGTTCGTCCCCCGGCTCTAAGCAGTAGCTTTATACAGTCGGCGCCTTCTCACAGGGCTTGAACCCACCGACAATTCGGTTTTCGGGGCCGAGGCAGTGTTGCTCGGCCCGACGAGCTGCAGCTTGGGATCGCGTTCATGCTCGACCGATGGCAAAGCACGACGGCCGGGCAGGGCCCAACAGATCGGCCGCCGGTCGTCGATTCCCTCAAGCCTGCATCTTCGTCCCGTTTTTTCGCCGAGTGTATTATAATCCGTAAGTAGACGATCTCCTCAGCCTCTATCTCAAGGGTAGCGGCAGAAGGTGGTCTGAGGCCTGAAATGCCTTGAAAGATGCGCTTGGGGGGCAGGCCTGCCCATGTCGGTCAGTCGACTATCGGGTGCATTGCTGCTGTGTTCGGCCTTGTTTCTAGGGGCCTGCAGCGGCTCGAAGCTCTATCCACCGGAGGAAAAGCAGAGCCTTTCAAAGGGAAGCCCTGCTTTGCGGGCCGAACCGGCACCGGCAAAGACCGAAGAGACTTCGGAATCAGGTACTTCGGAACCCGAGCTGAGCGCCTTGGCCAAGAGCGCAGCATCTCCGATGCCCGCGCCCGACTTGGAGGGCGGGCAGCTCGAGTCTGGCTCTGACAAGTATCCGGGCACCGATCGGTTCGTGAAAGCACGCTCCCGCAAGGCGCCCGAGACTGAAGTGCGGGATAGCGAAGTTATCCTTAACTTCGAGAATGCCGAGCTGCGCGAAGTCGTACGTGCCATTCTCGGGGACACGCTCAACGTAAGTTACGTCTATGATCCAAGGGTTCAGGGCGTCGTCAGTCTCAAGACAACGCGGCCGCTGCCCAGCGAGATCGTCCTGGAAACCCTTGAGACCTTGTTGCGGATGAACGGTGCCGCGCTGGTGGCTGAGGGCGAGGTGCTGAAGGTCATCCCGAGCGACGAGGCGGTTCGGGGCAACGTCGTTCCAGAGCTAGGCGTCGGTGGGCGTCCGATTCCTCCGGGTTATGCGGTCAGAATCTTGCCCTTGCGGTTCATCTCCGCAGTTCAGATGGAACAACTGCTGACACCCTTCCTGCCCCCGGAAGGAATTCTGCGGGTCGATGTCGACCGAAATCTCCTGGTGCTCGCGGGGACGAGCCGAGAGCTGGAGAATCTCATCGAGACCGCGGAGTTGTTTGACGTTGACTGGCTTGCAGGTATGTCGGCCGGAATCTTTCCTCTTGAGAACGTCGCAGCCGAGGCCGTGGCTGCGGAGCTCGAGGTCGTCTTCCGAAACGCGGTCGAGGGAGCGTTGGAGGGAGTCATTCAGTTCGAACCTATCGAGCGACTCAACGCTCTTTTGGTCGTCACCTCGCGCTCCGGCTATCTCGACAAAGCGGAGACTTGGATCAAGCGTCTGGATCAAGGAACGGGAACAGGCCAGAACCTCTACGTCTACTACCTCGAATATGGGAACGCTGCCGATGTCGCGACGATCTTGACGGACTTGTTCTCAGGTGACGAGACCCAGGCGGAGCGGGGAGAGTTTGGGCGTTTGGCCCCCGGGCGCTCGCCAGTGGAACTGTCATCTTCCCAGGATCTCTCGGCGGCGCTGCCGGATGTCGACGAGGTGGATCCACGGGAAGAGGTGCCGGTTTCCGAGCGTGTAGGCCCCGGCCCGTCGCCCGGCGCCGCAGCCCGAAGGATCGAGGGCATCGCATTTGCTCAAGGTGCCGATGTAAGAATCATCGCAGACGAGGTCAACAACGCTTTGCTCATTCTGGCCACGCCTCAGGACTACCGGATGGTCGAGTCGGCCCTGAGGAAGATCGATGTCGTCCCTCTCCAAGTGCTCATCGAAGCTACCATCGCCGAGGTAGAGCTGAACGACGAGCTCAGGTACGGAACCCAATGGTTCTTCAAGCTGGGGGACTTCGGCCTGAACACCTCGGGTAGAGGTACCTTTAGCTCCGGCGCTAGTTCAGCTCTCCAATCCGCATTTCCAGGGTTTTCGTTCGTGCTGTCGGAGGGGGGAGAAACACGCTTCATTCTGGACGCGCTTGAGGACGTGACGACCGTCAATGTGGTCTCGTCGCCGCAGCTTATGGTTCGTGACAACCAGACCGCTGAACTCCAGGTCGGCGACGAAGTCCCTGTAATCACCCAGCAGCAACAAAGCCCATCCGATGTTGACGCGCCTTTGGTGAACACCGTGCAGTTTCGCGACACCGGCGTGATCTTGCGTGTGACGCCGCGCGTCAGCTCGGGCGGCGCCATCATCTTGGACATAGAGCAAGAGGTGAGCGATGTTCAGGAGACTACGACCTCCGGGATTGACTCCCCAACGATTTCACAGCGCAAGATCAGCAGTTCCGTAATCATCCATTCTGGAGAAACACTTATCTTGGGCGGGCTCATCGACGAGAGTAACACTAGAACAAGTAGCGGTTTACCATTCCTCGCGCGCATACCCTTCATCGGCTGGTTGTTCGGGCGCCAAGAGAGAACAGCGGAGCGGACTGAGTTGATCGTACTCCTTTCGCCACGGGTCGTGAGGGATCTCGAAGAGGCGCGTGAGGCGACTGAGGAGGTCCGTAAGAGGATGGAGGGCCTGAAGCCCTTTCAGAAACTCGGCAGGCGAGAGCCGTTGTTCGAAGACTCGGAGTGATCGGCTTGCTGCTTGACACGGACAATTAGCCGTCCGAAGACGAACGGCGGAGGTCCCAAACTCGCACTGTGACGTGCTTCTAGCTGCACTCTTTCGAGTGCATCATGTAGGCGTCCTTGATTTGCCACGCTCGTGCTTTGCGCGGGCTCCAGCAGTTAGCCATGTCTCGCTCGTTGGTCTCTTCGCGGCGGCTGGCTACAATGACACGAGTTTCCCGGCGCGATCTCACCGCTGTTCGTCGAATCATAGGTCTCGCTCGGGTATGCGGAGGCCCATCCCTTGAGCCATAGATATCGACATAGTCGGATGGCGACTGCGAGGCATTGCTCGAGGGTTCGCGTCTGGCCTTTCGCGCCGGTTTGCACTGCGATGCTGGCAGCGGCGCTTTTGTTGATCCCGACTGGCGCTCAAGCAGAAGACGATCAACCTGCTCCGAACCTTCGTGCGCAGCTCGAGTCACTAGCCCAGGAGCATCAATTTGAGCTGCTCGGAACGGAGGCGATTGAGGAGGCTCCGCCCGTCGAAGCCGAGGGGACCCTTGGAGAGCAGCTCTCAGCACTGTTGTCCGATCACAACTTCGCTATCGTCCGCGATGATCGGGGCGCCATTACCGTGGTGCGCGTCACAGAACGTAAGCGCCTATCAGATGTGGGACCAATGACGGTGATCGTCAACACGACGCGACGTGGATCAGGCCACTACCTCGAGGTTGTCGTTATGGGCCAGCGTTCGGACCGGAGGCGACTAGACCTTCTCGTGGACACCGGTGCGTCGATGATCGTCCTTCCTTCTTCGATGATGGCTGAACTCGGCTTCCAAGAATCTGACCTCCCCGACGTGGCGCTCCAGACGGCGAATGGCGAGGCCAAGGGCAAGCGTGCGGAGCTCCGCAGCGTCGAGGTCGGACAGGCTGTGGCGCGCAACGTAGCGGTGGCCTTTGTCGACGATGAACGCCTAGGCGACAATATGCTCCTCGGTATGAGCTTCCTAAATCGTTACGTCGTGACGATCGACGATGCCGCCAGCGTGATCAGTCTCGAGTCTTCGAGAGAGTGATGTTTTACGTAGAGAGACTTGATTCGAGTGGATCGCAAGATACGAGTATTGAGGAATCGCTCGCTCCATCTTGGATGGAGCCGGTAACCAACGATCGAGTTCGGTGAGGCTCGGTAGGAGAGGTTCCGCAGCAGCCTCAGGTGATCGAGAACTGCACGGGGACGACGAGCTCGAGCCTCTCCCTGGGGAGGTCGTCGGGCATGGGCGGAAGCGGGCTGGCGCGCTTCAGCATGTCCAGGGTGGCTCTATCGAGCAGCCGGTAGCCCGAGCTTTCCTCGATCCGGGACTCGAGCACCTGTCCGTTACGGTCGATCACGAGATAGAGCAGCACGACGCCTTGCTGGCGTCGCGTCTGGGCTCTCCGCGGGTACTCCTTGTGTCGCTCCAGCCAGGCGAGCAGTACGGCGGCATAGTCGGTTTCACGACCCGCCAGGCCGCCGGCACTCGCATCGCTCGCGCTGTTACCGGCGTCGAGGCGATCCTGGATGCCGGACTTGCCGCCCGAACCCGCTGTCGAAGGTGCGGCGGCGGCGACTTGCGCCTCGATCGGCTCGGCGGCCTGGACCGCCTGGGAAAGTCTCACCGGAACCGGTTCGGCCGCGGGCTCCGGCTTGACTAATTTATGCGCGGGCTCGGGCGGCCGAGGCTTTCGCTTCGGCAGTGCCGGCACGTCGGCCGGCCGTGCCGCGATCTGGTCCGGCGGTGCCGTCTCGGCCATGGCCACCTGCACCGCGACCGGCACTTCCGGTACAGGCGGCTCGCGCTCGCTTTCCTGCACCGTTTCGATGACGGGGATCAGCTCCGGGACTTCGTCGGGCATCTCGACTGTCTCTGCCGCCATCGTCTCGACGGACGCGACAGCCTGAGGTGTCGCGGTTTCCGGCTGCGCTTCCGCGACCTCGGCCGGCGTCTCGACGGGAGTCTCCATAGCCTCCACGACCGCCGTCTCGGTCGGCTCAATGGCTTCCGTGGTCGCGACGTCGGGTGGCACCGCCGTCGTTTCCTCGAGAGAGGGGTCGGCAGACGCTTCTGCCGGCCTTACCTGATCCGCTTCGGTCTCGGCGGTTACGGCGGCGACGCTGCCCGGTGCGCCGCCGGCCGGGCCCAAGGCGACTTCGATGCCGCCGACGCCGGCGCTTTTCGCGTCCGCATCCGTTTCTTGCCAAAACACAGAGATGAAGAGACCGGCGTGGAGTCCGGTGGCCAAGGCAAGCGCAACCAGCCAGTGTCGGCGTCCGATCCGCATCAGCCGGTCTCTGCTGCGTCGCTTGGGATGGTGAGTAGCTTCAGGCGCTCCACGCCGGCCTCGCGCAGGATCTCCATGACCGCGATGACGCGCAGCGATTCGGCACGGCCATCGGCCTTCAGCCAGACCTGCGACGGCGGCGTCTCGCCGGCAAGCTTCTCGGCAGCCGCGGCTTGAAGGTCGGCTTCCTCGATCAGCGCGCCGTCGAGGGCCAGCTTGCCATCCTCGCCGACCACGATCACAAGCTCTCTTTGATTGATTGGACCTTCGCTCTCCGAGCGCGGCGGGTCGACCTGGATGGGGTCGATCGCGGCGAGCTTGCCCGCCAACATGAAGAAGATCAGCAGCAGGAACACGACGTTGATCAGAGGCAAGATGCGCTCGTCGTCGTTCTTCGGCCGTGGCGGTTGAAAGCGCATCGGCCCGTCTCACCGATCGCCGTCGCGGATCAGCGACATGCTGGTAACGCCGGCCGCCTTCAGGCGGTCGAGCACCTCGACGGTGCGCTGCAACGCGACACCCCTGGACGGCTTGACCAGGACGCGCTGGTCCGGATTGACGGCGAGGCGCTGGGCGATCCGCTGAGTCAGAGCGCCAAGCGTCAGGCGCTCCGCCGCCAGCCTCAGGCTATCCGGCCTGACCTCGACCAGGAGGGCGCCTTCGACCGAGGCGCTTGGCGCGGCGGCCTGAGCCGGTGCGTTCAGGTCGATCGCGCGCCAGTCGAGGAAGCTCGATGCCAGCATGAAGAAGACCAGCAGGATGAACACCACATCGATCAGCGGCGTCAGGCTGATCAAGGGCCGCTTGCGCGCGGGCCTAGCCAGCAGCGTTCGCCGTGGCGGTCGTGTAGTGGGCCGGCCCATGGGGCTCGTCTCTCCAGTCGGGTCGCTCGGCAGCGTCGTCGGACAGGTCCTCGGTGAAGACCTGGGTGACCAGGTTGTCCATCTCGTGGGCCAGGCCGTCGATGCGGCGCTCCAGCCAATTGAGGATGGCGACCACGGGAATGGCGACGGCAAGCCCGACGGCGGTCGTCAGCAGCGCTTGCCAGATGCCGCCGGAGAGGATCGCCGGGTTCACCTGATTGCCGGCCGCCTCGAGCTGTCGGAAGGCTTCGATCATGCCGAGCACCGTGCCGAAGAGGCCGAGCAGGGGCGCGAGGGAGGCGATGACCTCGAGCACCCGGAAGCCGCCGCGGAGGTTCTCGAGCACGTCGCCGCCGTAGCGCAGCACTTCTTCGCGGATCTTCGCTTCGGGCAGGCCACGCTCCAGCCCGCGAATGGCCCGGGCCATGACCTCGCCGACCGGGCTCCTGGCACGTTTGGCGACGGCCAGCGCCTCCTGCACCTGACCGTCTTTGTACAAATGAAGCGCCTTGCGGCCGTTGCGGCTCTTGCCGACGTTGGTGCGGCCGAACTGCCAGAGCTTCAAGAGAATGACCGCCGTCGCCACGACCGACATGGCCATGAGCAGCGCGACAACCGGGCCGCCGGCCTGGAGCAGCTCCAGGGCCTGCGCGAAGGCGCCCGCCGGTCCGCCGACGGCCTCCTCTGTCATTCCCGTGGTAGGCAGGGCAGCACCCGACAGCTCGCCGTCCGTCAGCTCTTCGTTCATTTCCGTTGACCCCAGGATGTTCTGACCACGGCGGCTATGGCCGGGCGACAGTCAGCTTACTCGCCGCTTGTGCGAATGAAACGCAATATCACCTAACACTTAGATTTTCAAGACCTTCTCGCGGCAATAGGCCGTTTCGGTCACTTGATGAACGGCACCTTGGCGCGGGCGGAGGTGGAGATGAGCGAGAGGCAGTTCTCGCGGGCACCGGAAGCGTCCGCGCAGGCCATCACGGTGTTGAGCAGCAGACGACTCACCTGCTCGCAGGCTAGGCCTTTCATGTCGAAGACCTTGAGGCTGGTCTTGCCCGCGGGAAGCGGTGCCGTCTCAACGGCGAGACGCCGCGCCACGATGCCATCGCTATCGAACATCACCAGGTCGAGCTTTAGGGCCTCGAACGCGCTCGAGGTTCCGTTCTCCAGGACGAGGTAAGCGCGGCAGGCATTATCGTTCGGCTCCAGCTTGTTCAGCTCGATCTGAACGCTTTCCGCCTCGGCCTGTGCGGTGATCGGGCTCAGAAGCAGTGAAGACAGAAGCAGACCGCGCACGACGCAGAGCGGACGGGCAGGGCTCCGAGCCATAGTTTCTCCCCCAATGCGCTTTTTGGCGTCGCGCCGGCCGCTCGACCACGACCGAAGACGCGGCTTTCGCGACCGTCGCACCGGACCACCTTGAGCAAGACCCCTAAAGCAAATGCGAGCAATTCGCAATCGCAATCGGGTGCTACCGGCCGGCTTGGTCCCTTTCGGCCGCTGCATCGCCCGTTCCGCCACCACGGCATGCCTTGGCGACGACCCAAAGTGATGCGGCGGTCGGGAGCGCGATGGCCAGCGCGCCGAGGAGGTCCCAAAGCCCGTCCGCGACGAGCGCGCAGATGAGACCGAACGCCGTCACACCTCCGATGAGGCAGGGCCACAGCCACAGGCGCAGAAACACCGTTGCCGCGTTGTTCATGCGGCGACTTCCCGAGACACGATGTCGATCTCGGGCGCTTCATCGCGTTTGCGCCACCAAAGGACCAATCCGCTCCACAGCAGGACGACGGTGGCGAGACCGAGGAGGGCCCAGACGATCTTGAGGCCGATGCCGCCGTAGTCGCCGAAATGGAGCGGCTGTGACAGCAGCAACACGTTCAGATACCAGGGCAAATCGGGCGTCGCGATCAACGCGCCGGTATAGGCATTGACGATGGCCGGCTTCATCATCCGCGAGGAGATCGGCGTGCTGCCATAGAAGAAGACCAGGTAGTGCCGGTCGCTGGAGAATTCGGAGCCGGGAAAGGCGACGAACGACAGGTTGCCATCGGGCATCTCCCGGGCGGCGAGGTCGATGGCCGCCTGAACGGACGTGAGCTCTGCACCAGCGCCGTCGGCCCCCGCCAGGTCGTCCGCGACGATCCGCTGCATGTCGTTCAGCAGCCAGAACTGAATCATTGGGCTTCCCCAAGTGTTGATCACGCCCGTCGCCGAGACGACGAGCGTCCAGACCAGCAGCACGATGCCCAAGGCATTGTGCAGATCGAACCAGCGCGTGCGTCGGCCCTTCGTGATCCGTACGACGGCGAAGGCGCGGTTCCGCATGAAGGGCGCATAGAGGACCACGCCCGAGACGATCGCCACCAGAAAGACGATCGCCATGACGCCCAGGAACAAGCTGCCGCCCAAGCCGGCGTAGAGCTCGGCGTGCAGCACGTAGAAGAAGCCCATCACACCCTCTCCGACTCGTTCGGCGCCGCGATACTCACCCGTAACATCGTCGAAGCGAAGAAACTCGGAGTCCATGACGGGCGCGCCGATCGTCTCGCCCATGGAGAAGCCGGTCATCCCCGGATCGGACGGCTCGCGATACAGCAGTTGCAGGTGGGCATCGGGCCTCGCCTGCCTGGCCGTTTCGGCGAGGGCGTCGATGGACAGGCGGGCGGTCGCTTCGGCCTCCAGACCCGCGGGCTCGCCGCTGAGCCAGGCCTCGAGCTGATCGATCTCTTCATGGAAGACCAGCGGCAGGCCCGTCACGCAGGCGATCAGCATGAACAGCGTGCTGATCAGGCTGGTCCACTTGTGAACCGCGTACCAACGTCGGACACTTCGTGCGGTCGCCATGGCACTCTCCTGTCAATTCAACTGCTTTTTCAATGCCCACCGAATGGCCGCGGGTTCCTCAGAAGCGAAACGTCGCCGCCGCACCGAAGGTTCTGGGCCTGCCGACGCCGTCGAACCCTAAAGTCGCCGTGCGTTCGCGGAAGGTGAAGTAACGCTCGTCCGTTACGTTCTCGACGAAGGCCTCGATCCGAAACCCGCCGTATTCGGTTTCGAACTCGTAGCCGGCGGCGAGGTCGAACAGTGGATAGCTGCCCAGGGACGGTTGGCCCAATCCCGAATTCGTCGATCCGACGAAGCGTGCGTCCGCCCGCGCGTGAAAGCCGTATTCCGACTGGAAGTTCAGGCCGACGCTGGCCGTGACATTGGGGGCTCGCGGCAACTCCTCGCCGTCGAATGCGGTGAGCACGGGGCCGGTTTCGGTGATCTCGGTATCGAGCAGGCCAAGTGCGCCGCTGAATGAGATACTGTCCGTAACGTCGACGCTTGTTTCGATCTCCAAGCCCTTGCCACGGGCCTCGGGGACGTTGCCGAACAGGTTCCCGCCGCCGGCGCTGGGCTGGGTCGATGCACCCGGAACCTGGGCGTCCTCGTAGATGTAGTAGAAGGCGCTTGCGCCGAGCGTGGCCCTGCCATCCCACAGAGATGCCTTCGCATAGATCTCGTGCTGCTTGAGGCTCTCCGGATCGAACTCCGAGAAATTCACCGTCCCCATGCCGAAGAATCCCCCGGTCAGATCGACATCCACCCCGCCGGCGCGGAAGGCTTCGCTATAGGTGTAGCCAAGGGTCAGTGCCTCGAAGGGGCTGTAGCGAACCCCAGCCTTCGGCAGAAAGCGGCGCTCGCTGAGATCGCGGCCGGATACGGGATTGTTGCGTATGGTGACGGTGCGCTCGCGATCGTCGATCTCGTATCGCCCGCCGGCGATCAGTGTGAGATCTTCGATCAGCCCCAAAGCGCCGAGCGAAAACTCCGCCTCGGCGTAGAGGCCGGTGTTCTTGATCGTGCCGTCTGTCGTGAATCCGAAGAGCAGCGAGTCCGAGACGCCATCTTCGGTGGCGTTGTTGTGGATCCCACCGATCACGGCACGCTGCAGAACGCCGAGATCGTTCAATCGAAGGAAGGCCTCCCCTTCCCATTCCTTCTGCAATATGGAGAAATTGCCAAAGCCAGCGCCCGTGTCAGGGAACAGTAGATCGTTCCTCAGGTACGAGGTCCTCAGCTCGAGCTCGGCAAAGTCGTTGAATGCATAGTTGCCCCGCCCGATGAGCGTCGTCTGATCGTTCTCCTCGTAAGTGCTTCCGAAGGCGAAGTTGGCGATTTGCAGGTCGTCGGTGTCGCCGTCGACGAACCCCGGGATCGGTCCCTCGGTCCTTATGTGATCGGCTGTGAAGTTGACTTCGAAACCCGGTGCCATCTCCGGGCTGAAGCGCAGCTTGCCGCGATAGCGCCTGAAGACCTCCTCTTCGGGATCGAAGGTGAAGCGGGTCGGGTCGATCACGTCGACGTAGCTTTCGCCGCGGCTTTCCTCGAACGTCCCGCGAAACGCCAGTTGGTCCTCGACGATCGGCAGGTTGACCATGCCGGCCCCTTCGACGGTACCCCGCGCGGTGAAGCCCCGCATGCGCGCTGCGACTTCGTAGTCATCGCTGGGTTCGTTCGTGTAGACGCGGATCGCGCCGGCGAGGGCGTTCCGCCCGGTGCTGGAGGGTTGCGGGCCGCGCGCGACTTCCACGACCGAGACATCCCAAGTCGAGCTTCGCGAGATGGCGAAGGAGTTTGAGAGCGGTCGCGCGACACCGTCGATCAGCACCGGCACGCGCGGCTGGGTTCCCGCGGTAAAGGCCTGACGGAGGCCGGCCGTCCCGTCGATCCCGCGTATCGCCGGTAGCTGGATGCCTTCCTCTGAGAGGACATTGGCAGTCCCGCGAACCACGGACTTGATGTCGCGATTGATCGGCCGATCGGCTTCTTCGCCGTCGATGATCCGGATGCTCGGCGCGGTCTCGGCGGCGGTCCGGCCGATCTTATCGCCGACCACGATCACCGGTCCCAGCCGCAGCGGACCGCTGTCTTCGCGCGGGTTCGGCCGTATGGCGACGGTCGTGCCGCCGACGAGCCTGTAGGTCAGGCCGCTGCCGGCCAGAAGCCCCGCCAGCGCCTGCTCGATCGTCATGGTGCCGCTAATCCCGGGGGTCGAGAGATCCCGCACCAGGGCGCCGTCGACGGTGACCTGAAGACCGGACTGCTGTCCAAAAAGCGTGAGCGCGCCCGCCAGCGGCTGCGCCGGGATATCGTAGGCCCTTTGATCAGATGTCGACTGAGCGATCTGACTGCCAGCATCGCCCCAGCCTTTCCATTCGGGCCCTGCGGTCCGTCCGCTCTCCCTCGATCCGTCTTGCCAGTCCTGTGCGCTGGCTTTGCTGTGGATCGCAGATGTTGCCAAGGCGATGATCGCCGCAGCCACCAAGATTGTCCCCCAGCCGGCAGCGCAGCCTCGCGCTCTCGCCCCCCACATCACCATCGGCCTCCGTTCGCTCGTCGCCGTTTCGCAACCGCACAGATGTCCATGTGCGAATGCGTCTCATTTTTAACTTCTCAATAAGGCAACGACGGTGGCGCGGCGTTTTCTAGGAGAAACCGGCAATTTTTGGATAGAGATTTGATTCGGCTTTAGATTTTTATGATCGCGCGACGATCAAGAGCCACGGCGTCACGCGATGCACGGTCGCGCCATGGGCGCCGGCGATACCGCGGAGCGCATCGACCGGATCGTCCAGACTGTACAGTCCGGTCACTGGCCGGTTCGCGAGGCTGCGGTTTGCCAGGATGATGGCGCCCTTGTAGTAGCGGCGCAGCCGGTCCACCACGATCGCCATGGGTTGATCGATCGCAATCAA
>JAKSDN010000392.1 GCA_022360075.1 Kiloniellales bacterium
GCGCCGCGCGGTCGACACCGTGCTGACGGACATCGACGATACGCTGACCACCGAGGGGCGGCTCACCGCCGCGGCGTATGGCGCCATGGAGCGGCTGCAGGAGACCGGCCTCCGGGTCATCCCGATCACCGGCCGGCCGGCGGGCTGGTGCGATCACATCGCGCGCATGTGGCCGGTCGATGCCGTGGTTGGCGAGAACGGCGCCTTCTACTTCCGCTACGAGGCCGCGGAGAAGCGCATGCGGCGCGTCTACATGCAATCGTCCGAAGAGCGGACCAGGAACCGCAAGCGCCTCGCGGCCCTGGAGGGCGAAATCCTGCGCGAGGTCCCCGGCGCCGCGGTCGCCGCCGATCAGGCCTACCGCGAATCCGACCTCGCCATCGACTTCCGCGAGGACGTGCCGCCGCTCGACGAGGCGGCTGTCGCCCAGATTGTCGCTCTGGCCGAGGCCGCCGGCGCTACGGCCAAGGTCAGCTCGATCCACGTCAACATGTGGTTCGGCCGCTTCGACAAGCTCACCATGACCCGGCGCCTGATGAACGAGGCCTTCGGCTGCAACATCGATGCCGCGCGCGAGCGCATCGTCTTCGCCGGCGATTCGCCGAACGACGCGCCCATGTTCGGCTTCTTCCCCCACGCGGTCGGTGTCGCCAACGTCCGCGACTTCGCCGAGCAGCTCGCCGCGCCGCCCGCCTACGTCACAGAGGGATACGGCGGCGCCGGCTTCGCCGAGCTGGCCGAAGCGCTGATCGCCGCGCGCGGCTGAGGCACGGCTAGGGGATCACCTTCATGTCCCGGAACTGCTGGAACAGGCGCAAAAAGGCCTCTTCGCTGTCGAGGCAGTCGTGGAAGCCGGCGCGGCGGATTTTCAGCGTGTCGGTCATCACGTCCCAATCGCAGCCGAAGACATAGTCGGCGAAGGGCCAGGCCACGAGCGCCTCGTAGGCGATCGGCTGCAGGCCGTGCTTCTCGATGATCCTCGCCCACAGCGGCCCCTTGTCGGCCATGAACTCGGTGAGCGAGAGGGTCTGCACCGGTCCCGGCACCATGCCGAAGAAGTCCGCGAAGCGCGGCCAGACGTTCTCCCAACGGAAGAAATCGGTGTTGGTGATGTTGAAGACCTCATTGCGCGCCGTCGGGCTGGTCGCGCACCAATGCATGGCTTTGGCCAGCAGCTCGGAGTCCGTCACCTGATAGATCGCGCGGAAAGCCCCAGGCTTGCCGGGAAAGCGCAGCGGCAGGCCGAGCTCCTCGGAGATCGTCGCGTAAACCGCGATCGCCGAGATGATGTTCATCGGATTGCCGAGCGCGAAGCCGCAGACGGTCTGCGGGCGCAGCGCCGACCAGCTCCAACTCTTACCTTGCTGGTGCCCGCGCAGCCACATCTCCTGGTCGAAGTAGAAGTTCGGCAGCAGATGCGGCGGGTCCGACTCCTTGGCCGGTGTTTTGAAGGGGCCGAGGTGGCTGCCGTAAATCTTGTTGCCCTCGACGAGATGCACGTGCTCGAGCCCGGGCGAAGCCGCCTCGATCGGCTCCACCGCGTTGACCAACAAGGCGAGGTTCGGCGCGTTGTGCTCGGCCCAAGTCGGGCGGGCCTGGAAGGCGGCGTAGAAGATATGGGTGACGTCCGTGAGCGGCGACAGCGCGGCCTCGGCCGCCGCCCGGTCGAGCAGGTCGACGGAAATGAAGCCGGCACGGGTCTCGAAGTCGGGCTCGCGCCGCGCGAGTCCAACCAATTCCCAGTCTGTGTTGGCTTCGAGATAACCGAGGAGGTTGCGCCCGATCACCCCGAGGCCGCCGACGACCACCGCTTTCTTGCCCGCCATGGCAAGCCCTCCCGTTTCCTTCCCGCGGTTCAATCATGCGACGCTTACGCTGTCAAACGAGGCCCGCTCCGCCGCGAGGCCTGCTATCCTAAGTGTTCGACTCGAAATGAACTTCTTGAGATCAGAGAGTTGCCACACTTCATTTGTCATCACCGGGCTTGACCCGGTGATCCAGAGTGGCGCCTAAGGTCAAGCAATGACTGGATTGCCGGATCAAGTCCGGCAATGGCAAGTGAAGAGGTTCTTTGCTCCAAGCTCCTGTTTCGAAAGCAATCATTTTGGGTCAGGCTCCAAGATCGTACGATCCGGAGTCGCGACTCAGTGAGAAGAGGGGAAGCCTATGTTCGTCGTCACCGTCGATTTCCGCGTGAAGGAGGGGCACGTCGAAGCCTTTCGTGAGGCCATGATGCGGCAGGCTCACAACTCCGTGACGCGGGAAGCGAACTGCACGCAATTCGACGTCTGCCACGACGCGGCGCAGCCCGAGCGCTTCTTCCTCTACGAGGTCTATGCCGACCGGGCCGCTTTTCAGGCGCACATGGAGACCACGCACTTCCTCGACTTCGACGCAAAGGTGAAAGACTGGGTGGCCGCCAAGGACGTCGAAACCTGGGACCTTCTGCCGGCGCTCGAGAGCTGACCGCTACGGCGGCGCGGAAAACCCCGCCCGCTTTCAGGTCACAACGCGCTCGGCCGGGAAGGTGACGGTGACGATGGTGCCGGAGTCCAGCTCGCTGTCGATCTCGATCCGGCCTTTGTGCAGCTCGACCAGGCCTTTGGTCAGCGGCAGGCCGAGCCCGAGGCCCTCGTAGCCCCGGGCGAGCCCGCTCTGCGCCTGAAAGAAGGGGTCGAAGACCTTCGCGAGATCGTCGGCGCCGATGCCTGTGCCGCTGTCCGAAACCGACAACACGAGCTCGCCTGTGGGATCGAGCCGGGTACATACGCGCACGCTGCTGCCGTCACTCGTGAACTTGATCGCGTTCGACAGCAGGTTGATCAGGATCTGTCTCAGCTTGCGCTCGTCCGCGCGCAAGGTCACGCCCGGGCTCTCCGGCTCGTAGACGACCGACAGCGCGCGCTCCTCCAAGCGCCCCGCGATCAGCCGAATGCAGCTCCGGATCATGGGATCGAGCGCGATCACCTCCTCGTCGAGCTCGACCTTGCCCGCCTCGATCCTAGTGAGGTCGAGGATCTCGTTGATGATCTTCAGCAGATGATTGCCGCTGTCGTGTATGTCTTGCGCATACTCCCGATAGGCGTCGTTGCCCAGCGCGCCCAAGGTCTCCCTGAGCATGATCTCGGAAAAGCCGATGATCGCGTTGAGCGGCGTGCGCAGCTCGTGGCTGACGGTCGCCAGGAACTCCGACTTCGCCCGGCTGGCCGCGGCCAGCTCCAGGTTCGCCTGCTTGATGCGCGTCGAATCCAGGATGATGCCGTTCCAGAGCACCGAGCCGTCGGGCTGGGCCTCCGGCC
>JAKSDN010000210.1 GCA_022360075.1 Kiloniellales bacterium
CTGTTCCTGGTGCTGCCCCTGGCCTCGATCGTCGTCTTCTCGTTCTGGCGCACCGAGCGCTACAACCTGATCCCGGCGTGGAACCTGGACAACTACGCCACGCTGCTGGGCGATCCAACCTACCTCACCTTCCTCACCCGCTCGCTGGTGATGGCGTTCCTGGTCTCCGCCTTCTGCCTGCTCTACGCCTATCCCGTCGCCTATCTCATCGCCAAGCACGGCGGGCGCTTTCGCCTCATCCTGGTGCTGCTGACGGCGGCGCCGTTTCTCACCGGCATCATCCTGCGAGTGACCGCGATCCAGCACATCCTCGGGCCGATCGGTCTCGTCAACATGGCGCTCACAACCCTCGGCCTGGCGCCGATCGAGGCGCTCATGTATTCCAACGTCGCCTCCTTCATCGGCCTGGTCTATCTCTGGATTCCCTTCATGGTGCTGGCGATCTATCTCTCGCTGCTCAACTTCAATTTCGAGCTGCTCGAGGTCGCCAAGGTCTGCGGCGCGCGGCCCTGGCGCGCGTTCCTGGAGGTCACCTGGCCGCTCAACTGGATGGGCACGGCGATCGGCATCGTGCTGGTCTTCGTGCCGACCCTGGCGGCCTCGGTCACACCGCGCTTCCTCGGCGGCGTCGATGGCGCGCTTTACGGCGTGATCCTCGCCAACCAGTTCGGCGCCACCGGCACCTGGGCGCTGGGCTCGGCCATGGGCGTCGTGCTGTTCGCGATCTCGCTGATCGTGATCGCAGTGATTTGGAAGAGCGTGAACCTGCGCCGTAGTGGGTTTACCGGGGCCGGGGCGTGATGCGGATGCCTGTGTACGTCGCAGCCATATCACCCCACCCCACTGTCATGCTCGGGCTCGACCCGAGCATCCATGGTGCCGCAAGGCTCCGGGCCGTTCCGAGAAGCCTGGCGCGCGCGGCGCGATGGATCCTCGGGTCACGCCCGAGGATGACAATTGAGGAAAGCGGCGCCACGAGGGCGAAGGTCTGAGAGGATGCCGGTGAACCTTTTCGCCACAACCACCGACACCCCCATTGTCATGCTCGGGCTTGACCCGAGCATCCATGGTGCCGCAAGGCTTCGGGCCGTTCCGAGAAGCCTGGCGCGCGCCGCCAAATGGATCCTCGGGTCAAGCCCGAGGATGACAGGAAGAGAGAGTGGAACCTGATGACCGCCGTCAATCCGGGCGAGCGCGTGGTGATCGCGGGCCAGACGGTGATGCTCCTGCTGCTCTATCTCTTCCTCTACTTCCCGATCTTCTACGTCGTCTATCTCTCGGTGATGGAGAACAGCGTCTGGCCCTTCCCGCCGGTCTTCACCTGGGAGCACTACGGCACGCTGGGCATCATGAGCGACTTCCACGAGGGGCTCGTGAACTCCTTGCTGATCGGGCTCGGCACCGGGCTGCTCTCAACGCTCCTGGCCGGGCTCGCCGTGGTCGGCATCCTCAAGTACCGCACCCGGATCCGCGCCCTGATGGTGCTGCTCTACCTCGCGCCGCTTTTCGTCGCCCATGTGCTGATCGGCATCTCGACCCTGATGTTCAATCGCGGCGTGCTCGGCCTGCCGGGCAACATCCCTTCGACCATCCTCGCCAACAGCACCTACGCCGTCGCCTTCGCCTTTCTCATCATCCTGGCGCAGCTTCTGCGCTACGACTGGCGGCTCGACGAGGCCGCGATGGTGTTCGGCGCCGGGCCGCGGCGCACGTTCTGGGAGGTGACGCTGCCGAACACCTGGCCGGCCCTGCTCGGCGCCTTCCTGGTGAGCTTCATCCTGGCCTTCAACAACCTGGACATCTCCTTCTATAACCTGGGCGCCGTGCCGACGCTGCCGACCATCGCCTGGGGCACCCTGCGCCACGGCATCGAGCCCGAGCTCTACGCGCTCGCCTCGATCGTCAACGCGCTGGTCTTCGCCGTCCTGATCGCCCTGTTCTTCCTGCTGCGCTCGGGCCTGCTGCGGCTCGGGCCGCCGGAATAGGATGCCAAGGGAAAATCCATCGAGGAGGTACGACGACGATGTCATTCGAGGGGAAGGCCGCCTTCGTGGCCGGCGCCGGGGGCGGCATGGGGCTCAACATCGCCAACGACCTGATCGCGGCCGGCGCCAACGTCAGCCTGGCCGACGTCAAGCCCAATCCCCTGGACGTGGCCAGGGGGCCGGGCGAGCATCTCTACTGTCAGATCGACCTGACCGAGGCCGATGGCGTCAAGGCGGCGATCGACGAGACGGTCGAGCGCTTCGGGCGGCTCGACTACCTGGTGAACGCAACCGGCGTGCTCTGGCTCGAGCGCGACGTCTCGCTGGTCGAGATGGAGCTCGAGGTCTGGGAGCGGGTGCTGGACATCAACCTGCGCTCCCACATGCTGACGGCGCGCTATGCCATCCCGGCCATGAAGGCCGCGGGCGGCGGCGCCATGGTGCATATCGCCTCGATCGACGCGCTGTCCGGCGACCCCAAGCCGCAGGACGCTTACGGTGTTTCCAAGGCCGGCATCATCCGCCTGTCCAAGGCGATTGCCATCCAGTTCGCCAAGGACGGCATCCGCTCCAACGCCCTGCTGCCGGGCCCGGTGCTTTCGCCGATGCAGGAGCGCTGGCAGGACAAACCGCAGGCCCAGGCCGCCGTCGCCGCGCACATCCCGCTCGGCCGCATCGGCACCACCCAAGACCAGTCGGATGCCTGCCTGTTCCTGCTCTCCGACAAGGCGCGCTTCATCACCGGGACCGAGCTGATCGTCGACGGTGGGGTGACGGCGCTGCCGTAGTCGTTGCGGGTGGTCGTCCATTCGGAGAAGCCCCCCCTCGCCTTGCCTCTCCCCCCAAGTTGGGGGAGAGGCAAGGCGAGGGGGGAGTGGCCGCAAGTGCCGGAATCGC
>JAKSDN010001485.1 GCA_022360075.1 Kiloniellales bacterium
CAGTGGGCGCTGATCTGCCACGCCCGCGCGCAGCGCAGCGAGATCGAGTACTTCAAGTACGCGAGCTGGCGCTTCATGCGCGCCACCTTGACGGCCGCCGACTGGACCTTCGAGCGGCGCTTGAGACAAGCCTGATCCCACCCTCCGCTGCCACAACCCAGAGACGGACGGATGCCCGAGAAAAGACCCGGAAGCCCGGCCACGCCGGCGGAAGCCAGGATCGAGACCGTCATCGCCAAGATCGACGACTGGCGGGGCCGCGACCCGCGTTATGCCTTCGTGCCCGGCGGGCTGGCCAACATGAACTGGCGTGTGCGGGTGGAAGGCGCGTCGCTCGACTACATCGTCAAGATCCCGGGTGAAGGCACGGAGCGTTTCATCGACCGGGTGGTGGCGCACGACGCGGCGGTGAAAGCGCACGGCGCGGGCATCAGCCCGGAGGTGCACCACTACTTGGCGGATGAGCGCGTCGAGGTCTCGACTTTCCTCGATGACGTGCGGACGGCCAATAATGGCGACTTCCTGGTGCCCGAAATCCGGCTCAACGCCGTGCGGACCCTGCGCGCCTTTCACGAGGTGGCGCCTCTGGCCGCGACCAAGACACTCTTCGACATGATCGACGAGCACTTCGCGCAGGCCGAGGAGGTCGATGCGCCCGAGCCGCCGGACATCGTCTGGCTCAAGGCCGAGTACCTGCGCGCCCGGGATGCCCTGGAGGCCAGCGGTATCGACCTGGTGCCCTGCATGAACGACACCGTCGCGGCCAACTTCCTGATCGGCCGCGACAACAGGGTCTGGCTGATCGACTACGACTACGCCAGCATGAACGACCGCGCCTACGAGCTGGCGCTCTGGTTCGGCGAGATGTTCTTCACGCCCGAGCAGGAAGCGGAGCTGATCGAGGCCTATTTCGGCCGGCTCGACCCCCGGGCCGTGGCCCGCATTGCCGTCTACAAGGGCCTGGCCGATATCAAGTGGTCGACCTGGGCGATGATCCAGCACCGCACCAGTAAGATCGATTTCGACTATTTCAAATACGGCCATTGGAAGCACATGCGCGCCCGCATCGCCATTCACGACCCGAGATGGCCCGCCTATCTCCGCCAGGTGTGAGCGCGCAGGGCGGCTGATCAAGCTCCGGCCGTCGACCGCGCCCGGCGCTCGGCGAGCTTCTCGAACAGGCCGACGACGCCGGAAGGCATGAGCACGACCACCGCGGCCAGGAGAAGGCCCTGGCCGATGATCTGGAAGTCCCCGAAGTCGCGCATGAGCTCGTTGATCCCGGTCATCGCGAGCGCGCCGACGATCGGCCCCCAAAAGCGGCCCGTCCCGCCGACGACCACCATGCCGATGACGAAAAGAAGCTGCTCGAGACTCATCGCCTGCGGGCCGATGGAGTTGAGCCGGCCGGCGTAGAGCGCCCCGGCGAAGCCGGTGAAGAAGGCGGAGATGCCGAAGACCACCATCTGGAACTTGAAGCGATTGACGCCCCGGCTGACCGCGTAGCCCGGGTTGTTGCCGAGCGCCCGCAGCCCGAGCCCGATAGGCCCGCGCATCAGCACGTAGGTGAGCAGGAGGATGATCACCAGGCCGGTCAGGATGATGTAGTAGTCGGCCATGGCGTAGTCGCCGCGGAACAGGGCGCGGGTGTTGAAGCCGACGAAGCCGGTGATGCCGGTCGCACCGCCGGCGAACTGGACGCAGCGCGCGCCGTCCATGATGAAGCATTCGGTGTCGGTGATCACGAGCTGGCGCACGACCTCGCCGAACGAAAGCGTGAGAAGCGCCACGTAGGCGCCGGTCAGCCGCAGGCAGGCGATCCCCATCACCAGGGCGAAGCCGACGGTCAAAAGAGCCCCCGCCGGCATCGCCAGCCAGAAGCTCCAGCCCCAATAGAAGCCCAGCATCGCCGTGGCATAACCACCGAAGGCGAAGATCACCAAGTGGGCTAGGCTGAACACGCCGGCCACGCCGAACAGCAGGTTCCATTGGCTGGCGACGATCATCCAGATGAACATCCCGGCGAGCTCGCCCAGGTAGTAGCGGCTGGTCACGAAGAACGGTACGGCGACCGCGATGGCCAAGGCGGCCAAACCGATCAGCGCGTCCCGCCGCAGCGAGAGGGACGCGGCGTCGAGACGAAAGGTCCGCGCGGCAAGGGACGGTGCCGGCGCCCCGCTGTCCTTGGTCATGGGCTGATCCGCCATGCCGGCGCCTACAAGCGCCGGATGCCGGCACGGCCGAACAGCCCGGCCGGCCTCATCACCAAGACCAGGATGACCAGCGTCAGCAAGGTCGGAAAGCCCCAGCGGGCGCCCAGCCAGTACTGGGTCGCCGCTTCGATGGTGGCCAGGCCGAAGGCCATGGCGATGGCGCCGCCGACATGCCCGAGCCCGGCGACCACGCACATGATGAAGGCTTTGATCATCGGGTCCTGTCCGAGGGCGGGCGACAACTGGGTCGAGCTGGTCAACATGACGCCGCTGAGCGCGGCCAGCATGCCCGAGAGCATCAGCACCAAGGCGAAGATCCGTTGCACGGGCACGCCCATCAGGCCGGCGGCTTCCTTTTGCTGGCTGACGGCGCGGATCGCGCGGCCCAGGCGGCTGCGGCGCATCACCAGCGAGACGAAGAGCATCAAGACGAGCGAGCCCAGGATGATGACCATGTTCTGATAGGGCACGGAGACCACGCCCAGGTCGAAGGCGCCGCGCAGGACCAGAGGCTGCCCGAAGGGCCGTCCGCCGAAGATCTTCAGCACGGCCGCCTCGAGCGCGATGGCGATGCCGAAGGTGGCGATGATGATGTTGGTCTCGAAATCCTTGGCGTTGACCATCCAGCGCACGCTGCCCAGGTAGATCACGCCGCCCAGCAAAGCGCCCATGACCAGCGCCGCCAGGATACCGAAGGGCCAGGCGAGCCCGAGGTTGGTGACGGCGCCGTAGGCGCTGTAGCCGCCGATCGTCAGCATGACGCCATGGGCCATGTTGAGCATGCCCAGCGAGCCCCAGATCAGCGACAGGCCGATCGTGGCCAGCGCGTACATGCCGCCGACGGTCAGCCCGGTCAGGAGAATCTGGCTCAACGTCTCGAGAGTCATGGGTGCTCAGGTCCCCAGGTAAGTCGAGAGCAGCTCTTGACGCTCCGCCAGCTCGCTGCCGGCGCCGGACCAGGCGACAGTGCCGTTGTCGACCAGCAGCACGTCGTCGGCCAGGTCCTGGACCCGTTCCGGGCTTTCCTCGACCAAAAGGATCGAATGCCCCTCCTCCTTCAGCATCGCGATCAGGTCGTAGATCTGATCGATGATCACCGGCGCCAGACCGAGCGACGGCTCGTCGAGCATCAGGACCTTGCCGCCGGCCATGAGGCCGCGCGCGATCCCCACCATGCGGCGCTCGCCGCCGGACAGGCTGTCGGCGATCTGCATGCGGCG
>JAKSDN010000903.1 GCA_022360075.1 Kiloniellales bacterium
CGATGGATTGCCGGGAGCGCGAAGCGCTCGGGCTTCGCCCGCCCGGCAATGACAACTCGGAGGGGATGTAGCAGGCGTGAGAGAAGACGCGATGACGGACGAGACACCCACCGAAGCCGAAATCAATGCCCGCGCCAACGAGAAGTCGCGCAAGCGCAAGGCCGCGCGCGACAAGATGTTGGCCACCAAGACCCTGGAGAAGGGCCTGCTGATCGTCCACACGGGCAAGGGCAAGGGCAAGTCGACCGCGGCCTTCGGCTTGGTCACGCGCGCCATCGGCAACGGTATGAAGGTGGGCGTGGTCCAGTACGTCAAGGGCAAGTGGGAGACCGGCGAGCGCGTGGTGCTGGAGCACTTCCCCGAGCAGGTCACGATCAAGACCATGGGCGAGGGCTTCACCTGGGAAACGCAAGACCGCGCCCGCGATATCAACGCCGCCCAGGCCGCCTGGGAGGCCTCCAAGGAAATGATCGAGGCCTGCCGCGCCACGCCGCCGCGCTACGACATGATCCTGCTCGACGAGCTCAACATCGTCCTGCGCTACGACTACCTGCCGCTGGACGAGGTGGTCGCGGTGCTAACCAATCGCCCGCCCGACCTGCACGTCATCGTCACCGGCCGCAACGCCAAGCCCGAGCTGATCGAGGCCGCCGACCTGGTCACCGAGATGACGCAGATCAAGCACCCCTTCCGCGAGCAGGGCGTGAAGGCGCAGAAGGGCGTGGAGTTCTAGGCGCTGCCGTAGGGCGGGTTAGCGGAGCGTAACCCGCCGGATGAAGGCGGGTCTCCGAACGGTTGCCATCCGGCGCAATACGCTGTCGCTATTACGCCCTACGCGATGCGCGTCAATGAAAGCTCGGGGCGGCCGGCGCGGTCTCCTCCATCGCGGCGCCGTAGCGCAGAAGGAGATCCCGGCTGGCTGCCAACTGCGGCTTGTGCAGCGTCAGCGCCAAGGGCGTGGCGCCGCTCTTGTTGCAGCGGTTGAGTTCGGCTCCCCGCCCGATCAGCGTGGCCAGACAGTAGGCGCAGCCGCCGAGGGCCGCGTAGTGCAGCGGGGTCATGCCCATCATGTCTTCGTGCTTGATACTCGCCCCGCGCTCCAGGAGATATTCCATCAGGCAATGATGGGGCTTCAGCACCGCATAGCAGAGCGCGGTCGGCTTGCCGCCGAAAGTGCTGTCGGGATGCAGACCTTGGGTCTCGATGAAGCCGCGCACGCGGTCCATCTGGTGCAAGGCGGCGGCGACCAGGAACGCCTTCAGTGTCGCCTCCGCGACCGCCGGTCGGCTTTCGACGCTGCTTGTCGGCCTATCGAGTCGGTCTGACATCCTTGGCGGTTCCTCATCCCTTCCAGAAGTTGCCCGGCGGATGACGGGATCCGCCGGGCATTTCAGTTCGCTGGCTGGCAGTTGCTAGTGGTCCGACTTCGACATTCCGATCCCGGAATGTCGGGCCGCCCCACTAGGTAACTCTTTGTTGGGTTCAATTCTGGTCGACACTTGATCCAATTTCGTCGGACTCAAGTGTCGGAATTGAACCACTAGGCGAAGTGCAGCGTCTTGACCTCCTGGTAGTCCTCGAGACCGAATGCCCCGCCTTCGCGCCCGTTGCCGGACTGCTTGTAGCCGCCGAAGGGCGAGCCGTAGTTGTGCGCGCCGTTGTTGATGTGCACGGCGCCCGCGCGTAGCCGTGCGGCGACGCGCTCTGCACGGTCTTGATCGCCGGTCTGGATATAGGCGGCCAGGCCGTAGGGCGTGTCGTTGGCGATTTCGATCGCCTCCTCTTCCGTCTCGAAGGGGATGATCGCCAGGACCGGGCCGAAGACCTCCTGGCGCGCGATGGTCATCTGGTTGTTCACGTCGGCGAAGATCGTCGGCTTCACGTAGTAGCCGGACTCGAAGCCCTCGGGCTTGCCTGGGCCGCCGCAGAGCACGCGCGCGCCCTCTTCGACGCCCTTCTCGATCAGGTTCTGGACCCGGCCGAACTGGATGTCGCTGACCAGGGGGCCGATGTGACGGCCTTCCAGCGCGGGATCGCCGACCTTTTGCGCACGGCCGACCCGCTCGGCGATCTCCAGCACCTGGTCGTAGCAGCGCCGCTCGACCAGCATCCGCGTCGGCGCGTTGCAGGACTGGCCGGTGTTGTTGAAGCAGCTCCGCACCGAGCCGGTCACCCGCTTCTCCAGGTCGCAGTCGGCGAAGACGATGTTGGGCGACTTGCCGCCCAGCTCGAGCGTCACGCGCTTGACCGAGTCGGCGGCGTCCTTGGAGACGGCGATGCCGGCACGCGTGGAGCCGGTGAAGGACATCATGTCGATGTCCGGGTGCCGGGACAGGGCCGCGCCGGCCGTGGGGCCGTCGCCCTGGACCATGTTGAAGCTGCCCGCCGGAAATCCGGCCTCGTGCAGCATCTCGGCGTAGAGCGTCGCCGACAGCGGCGTGTACTCCGAGGGCTTCAGCACGCAGGTGCAGCCGGTGGCGAGCGCGGGCAACACCTTCAGCGTGATCTGGTTCATCGGCCAGTTCCACGGCGTGATCAGGCCGCAGACGCCGATCGGCTCGCGCGTCAGGACGTCGCCGTTGGCCAGCGTCTCGCGGCCCTCTTGCGCCTTGAGCGCGTCGATGAAGCCCTGCAGATGGCCGACCGTCACGTCGGCCTGTTGTTGGAGCGCCATGGTGATCGGCGCGCCCATTTCGGTCGAGATCGCCGTTGCGATCTCTTCGAGGCGTCCCTTGGTGATCGCCATGAGCTTTTCGAGGTAGGCGAGGCGCTCCTCCTTGCTCGTTTGGGCGTAGCTCGCGAAGGCCGCGTTGGCGGCCGCCACGGCCCGGTCCACGTCTTCCGCCGTCGCCAGCAGGACGCGGCCGACGGCGGCCTCGTTGGCCGGGTTGATGACGTTCATCCGCTTGTCGGAGATCGGTTCGACCCATTCGCCGCCGATGTAGTACTTCATGAGGTTCGACATTTCGTATCGCTCACTGCCTGTGAATGCCCTGAGAGACCTGACACTTAGGCATCGGCGGCTAGCCCGCAAAGGCCATCCGCTCGGGCTTTTCGGCCGGCGCGCTCACGCCCCTCAGGTAGGCCAGCACCGTATCGGCGTCGGAGACCGAGAAGGGGTCGGTCGGGCAGTTGTCGCCGAAGTCCGGCTCGATGAAGACCTTCTCGATCACCCTGTCGTCGGCGATTAGCGCGTAGCGCCAGGAGCGCATACCGAAGCCAAGGTTATCCTTGTTGACCAGCATGCCCATCTTGCGCGTGAACTCGCCGCTGCCGTCGGGCAGGAGCGTCACCCTCTGGGCGCCGAGGCTCTTGCCCCACTGGTACATCACGAAGGCGTCGTTCACCGACAGGCAGACGATCTCGTCGATGCCCGCGGCTGCAAAGTCGTCGTAGAGCGCCTCGTAGCGGGGCAGGTGGGTGGACGAGCAGGTCGGCGTGAAGGCGCCGGGCAGCGCGAACAGCACGACCCTCTTACCGCCGAAGATCTCGCCGGTCGTGCGATCCTGCCAGCGGAAGGGGTTGGGGCCCTCGACGGACTCGTCGCGCACGCGGGTCTTGAACACGACGTCTGGCAGCACTTGGTGTGGAATCATGGCGTCACTCTCCTCGCGCGGCACCCTTTTCGGTGCCGCGTTGTTGCCGATTGAAGCCAGACGGGGTGCCCTCCCGAATTGTTGCGAACGATAATGATTTGCATCCGCAACGGCAAGGCGGAATCTTCATGTGGAGGCAGTGTCCAGTCGCTCCGGGTAGGGCGGGTTAGCGAAGCGTAACCCGCCGGATGAAGGCGGGTCTCCTAACGGTTGCCATCCGGCGCAATACGCTAGGCTATTGCGCCCTACGCCAGCTCCAATCCCCACTCAGGGCGCTGGACGATCGTTCACACCAGGTGATTTATCGCCTTTTCCGAACGG
Organism: Kiloniellales bacterium; assembly: GCA_022360075.1. Next base: position 3,918 of record JAKSDN010000903.1, read on the forward strand.
CTCTAGGCTACACTAGATGTGGCCAGCGGCAGGAGGTTGTCAGATGAACGCCAAGCTTCGCTCGCTTCCTTTGGAAGAGCGGATCAAGCTCGTCGAGGACCTTTGGGACAGTATAGCGGCTGAGCAGCAGGCCCTGCCGATCACTCCGGAACAGATAGTGGAGCTTGATCGCAGGCTGGACGCCTTTGAAGCAGACCAGGACACCGGTCGTCCCGCCGTGGATGCGGTCAGCGACATTCGCCGCAAGCTGTGACCTTTGACCTTCGCCTTTTCCCTGAGGCGGAGCAGGATCTCTTGGACGCGGCTACTTGGTATGAGGGGCAACGTCAGGGCCTTGGCCACGAATTCCTGGACGAGATCCTGAGAGCTTTCGCCGATATCGCGGACACTCCGTTGATGTATCCCGAAGTCCATCGAGATATACGCCGTGCCCTGCTTCGCCGCTTTCCCTTCGGTGTCTTCTTTAGGATCGAGAGC
>JAKSDN010000619.1 GCA_022360075.1 Kiloniellales bacterium
ACCGTCTCGCGGGTGCTGAACAATCCCGAGTCGGTGCGGGCCGAACGCCGCCTACGGGTGGAGCAGGCGATCGAGGATCTCGGCTACTTGCCGTTCGCGGCTGCGCAATCTCTGAAATCCGGCCGATCCTTGACCATCGGCGCGATCTTCCCGCGGCTCGACAGCGTGCTCTTCGGCAGCGTACTGGACGAGATGCAGTCCTGGCTCGACGAGGCCGGCTACACGCTGACCGTTATGACCATGGACTACGATATCGGCGTCGAAGCCAAGCGTGTGCGGCAGCTCATTGCCCGCGGTGTCGATGCTCTGATCCTGGTGGGCGGCTGGCATGCCCCGGAGACCGAGGAGATCATCGCGCGCCACGAACTGCCGCGGGTGAACGTCTGGTCCTGGCATGCGGACAGTCCGCATGTTCAGATCGGCTTCTGCAACCGTGAAGCCACGCGCTCGGCCGCGTCCCATCTCTGCGCGCTCGGCCATCGGCGCATCGGCATGATTTCCCGAGATCCCGAGGGCAACGACCGTGCCGCGGCCTGCGTCGCGGGCGTCCGGGATGCACTGGAGGACGCCGGTTTGCCGATCGACCCCGATTTGTTTGCCAAGGCCGGCTTCGGGATCGATGAGGGCGCGATCGCCTTTTCCAGCCTGATGAGCCGGACGGACCCACCGACCGCGGTTGTCTGCGCGTCGGATTTGTTTGCCTTCGGTGCGCTGCGCGAAGCCCGCCGCCGCGGTCTGGGCGTGCCGGAGGATGTATCGATCACCGGCTTCGACGATTCGGAGCTGTCCCAGATCACCACCCCGGCGCTGACCTCAGTGCGCACGCCCCGCCAGCAAATGGCCGCACGCTGTGCCCAGAGCATCCTCGGCTATCTCACCGAAGGCCGGGCCATGTCGTCGCTGCGCTTTGCCACGGAACTCGTCGTGCGCGACAGCACCGCGCCCGCCGCCTCGCCTCGCGCTTGCGGGGGCAGGTGATCGGCCCCAGGGCAAACGGCACCTGACCTTAAGTTACGTAGGCACAGTCCGAGGCCGGCGTCCGTGTATCCATGTTGCGGCCGCGGTTCAGGTGGTCGTCGATTTCGGCCGCGGCGCCGATCATGCGGCCGTATAGGAATACGGTGAAGGCGGCGGTCTCGAGGTCGCGCTCACTCAGGTTTCCGGCCTTGTAGTCCTTCCACAAAAGCGCGAGGAGTAACGCCGCGATGACCGCATCGACGTTGACGCAGAATACGTAGGGGGTCGCGCCGACGTCGTAGAGGGCCTGGACGAGTTCCCGGTAGAAATGATGAAAGGCGTTGTAGTCGCCGCGCTGCCCCAGGAACTCGGCGATGAAGCGTTCGCGCGGGTCGTAGTTGACCGGCTTTCCCTTGAAGACGGGATGATGAACGCCGGGCAGGGCGCGAACGCTGGTGGTTCCCAGTTCCTTCGCCCTCGCTTTTTCCGCCTTGAAGGCTCTCGCGAAGGACGTTGCCATATCCTTCAGGTCCAGACCGTGATCCGGGTCTGCAGGATCCTCCAGGCCGGAGTCCTTGAACTGCTCGAGCAAGAGGGCCATGCCTTCGAAACCGTTGCCGCCGTGGCTGTAGCCCGTGTGGGTCAGAAATCCGACCATGGCCTTGTTGATCTGCACCCGCCCCGGTGTCTGTGGACCGTCGGCCGCCACCGCGCCTTTCGCCCCTTGGGCGGAGATCGCGCCCGGCCCGTTGGAGATCAGCAAGCCGATCAGGATCTGCAAGGGGCGCGCCTCCGCTTCCGTCGGCTTCTTGCCGGTCATGGCAAGGAAACAGAGGTCGGCCATGGTCCACGCGCCGAAGCGTTCCTCACGCGGAATGCCGTAAAGGGAGCCGTGCTCGTGATGCCGGCCCGGTATCGAGGCGCCGACCATCACGCCGTATAGCCGCAGATACCAGGGCAGTGTCTCCGCGGTCAGACGGCTGATCCGCTTCCGCATCAGCGGTGCCCAGGCAATGGACGTCGATATCGCTGCCAGGATCGCGTCCCGCGAGGGCCGGCCACCGAGACCCTCGAGGAATCTGAGGAACACGGACTCGGCGCCGTGCTGGCGGACGGCCTGCAACATGGCCTCGGGTCGCGGGTCATCCGCCTCCGCCTCGCCCGCCATGAAGAGAGCACGGGTCGCGTCGTCCACATTGATCCCCGAAAGGTCGAAGCCCTCGTCGCTGCCGTCCTTTAGTCCGGAGTAGACGAAAAGGTCGATCAGCGCCCGGGTGCAGGCGAGCGTCCGTTCCACCCGCTTCGGCCCGACAATCGAGGCCGCAGCCGCCATGATGGTGTTTGGCGAGTTGCCAGCCTCGCGCGCGGCATCGGCGGCCTGCAAGATCGGGTCGCCTACGAGGTTCACTTCGGCCGCCACCGCCACGTCCAGCAGCGCCCGGTCGTTTTCGCCGGCGATCTCGTGCACCAAGGGTAGGGCGAAGTTCGCTTCGAGCGGTTCCAATGCAAGGTCGAGGACTGAGTGGCCGTGGACGCTGGTCACCTGCGTCTTGGGGTCCATCACGCTGGCGCCGGACTTGTCTTTCATCGTCTGGCGCGCGATCACCGCGCCAACCTGCCGACCGAGTGCGGCGATCTGCTCAGCATAGGGTTCGGGTGCTGCTTTGGGCACAAGGGCCACTTCCTTCGGAAGCGCCAGCCCTTGATCGTTGGCGATCCAGGGTTTCAGGGCGAGGCTCCCCCTCGATTCGAAATCCGGCTCGACGCCGCTGAGCGCCATCACGGCGCTCAGCGCAGCCGGTATGTCGGCGATGTTCGTCACCACCGCACCCTTTTTCGAGACCACCCGGTTATCCGCCGTGAAGATCCCATCCACGCCGAAGGCTTCCATGAACCAGCCCTCTTTGTCCTCGGCTCTGTCGCCGGAGCCGGCCATGGCGCCGGCATGGCCGACGGCGCGGGTCAGCTTGGACTTCCAACGGCCGACGACGCAGGCGACAACCGGCTTGCCGAAGTTCAAACCGTGCTCGTAGTAGCCGCCCGGTTCGGCATAGAGCACGGCCGCCTTGGAGCGCTCGTCGTTCTGGAAAGCGTGCGCGAAGTCGCGGGCGGCGTAGTGGATGTAAACGTCCTTACCGGATGAGACGAGGGTGGTGGTACCCCAGCCCTCGGTCGCCAGATATTGGGCGATGGTGGTGGTGAAGCCGCCCGAGTTGGAGAAAATCGCCACCGAGCCCTTGTGCAGCGACTCCTCGGGATGGTCGCCGCCGAGGGCGCCCCCGATGCGCACCCGGTTCCAGGAGTCCGCTACGCCCAGGCAATTGCCGCCGAATACGTCGATCCCATTGGCCTGCGCCATCGCCCGGATCTCGCGCGCGTCATGCACGGCGATTTTCTCGGTGATGATGACGATCTTCTCGAGGCCCGGATTGACGCGTACCAGTTCGGCCACGCCGTCGCGCACGCCGGACGGCGGCAAATAGACGACCCCGCTGTTGAAGTGGTGTCCGGCGTCCAAGCCCTCGCGTACGTTGTTGAAGACCGGGATGTTGCCCGCCGGCGTCTTGAGGACTTGGCCGCTCCGCCCGGGCGACGTTCCGAAAACGATATTGCTACCCGAGAAGGCATGGCTGGTCGGCGATACCTGCCGCGACTCGCCGCCCAGGATATTCAGAACGCAAACCCGATCGTCACGGGTCGCGATCTCGGCCAATGATCGGATGCCGAGATAGTAGGGGAAAGCCTCGATGCCCTGGCGATGCATGATCCATCCTCCCCTAATTCGCCGGGTGCAGACCGAGATGACTGGCGATGGCCTCGCGCCCGCCGCTCTTCATCCACTGGTCCACTTTCTTGGCATAGTTCACGACCTCCGAGATGGCGCTGTCGAAGCCGAAGAAACGGTACGGAAGGCCAAGGCTGTCGCAGGTCTCGCCGAGCGCGCCCATGCCGCGGACCAGATTCGGTCCGCCGCGACCGACCACCACGTAAAGCGGCGTTGGGCCGTGATCGGCGAAGTACTGGCGCAGCGCGTCGCCCATCGCCCGGAAGGTCTCGAAGATGTCAGTGTTGTTCGACTTGCCCCCAATGATGAACAGCACGTTGGCCTGTGCGAGGAAGTGCCGGTAACAGATGCTCGCGACCGACTTCATTTTCTCGTAGGGAGGATTGCCGCCGAAGTCCGACGAGATGATCGCCGCATCTCCGAGCACCTCGGTGACGAGGCTGTTGGCTCCACCGCCGAACGTGGGCGCGAGAATCGTCCCTTTGTCATTGATGACAAAGACATCGGACTGGCCCTGATGGGTCCGAAGCTGGTTGACCTCCTGCTCAAAGGCGGAAACGTCGGCCGCAAAGAGGTGGTCCGGCAGACCCAGCCGCGCAACCCGCGGATCGTCGCGGTCGAAGCCACACTTGAAGTCGCAGGCGACCGGCGTGAGTCGGCCGCCGCGTCCCGGCATCATGCGGATCGGGTTCAGTTCCAGGGCGGTCATGCCGTAGTGTTGAACGAGTTCCCACAGCTTCGGCAGGTGTTGCACGAGAGGCGAGATGATCTCCTTGGGCGCCTTGATGTCGGAGAGCGCGTTCGCGACGACGAAGGCCTTGAGTCCGGTCAAGGCCTCGAACGGCACGGTCGCGATGTCGTCCTTGTCCAACTCCTCGATGTCGACACCGCCGCGGTGGGTCAGGGTCATGGTCGGCGCTCGATAACGGGTGTCATCGGTGATCGAGAAGTAGACTTCGTTCTCGGCCGGAATCGCGCTCTCGAAGGTAACGCCTTGGGCCTTTGCGTAAGCGTTGCCGTGGCGGTGCTCGGCGAAGTAGAGACGCTCCTTCTCCTGCATAGCGGTCTGCAGATCACTGGCGCGGCCGATCAGGCCAGACTTTCCCTTCTTGCCGACACCGCCCTTGAAGAAGGGCTTGATGAACACGGACCCATGGCGATTGATGAGGTCTTGAACCTCGTCCTCCGTCGCCTCGGGTCCGAGCACTTCGGCGGTTGGATAGCCGACGTGGCGCAGCAGCTTGGCGCCGTAGAGCATTCCGGTGATTTGCATGAGCCGATCCCTCCCCAATAGTCCGCAGGATAACGGCCCTACCTTTCGGCGCGCTTTCAGGAGAAGTGCATCCCGTGCTGCGGGCTGCCGGCTATGGTGAGATCGCGTTTAGCGTCCCTTCTGGAGCAAGTCTCGCGCTTCGCCTCGGACCAGCGAGACGAAACGCTGTGCGGAGGCAGAATGATCGAGGCTACGGCACGCGAGCAAGATCTGCGCTAGGAGCCGTGGCGGCTCTGCGAGCGGACGGTAGACGACCCCATCGAGCTGCATCCCGCCGAGCGATTCCGGCACGATGGTCACCCCGAGCCCCGCTGCGACCAGATTGAGAGTCGCGACGACGCGCGGTGCTTCCTGCTCGATCCGTGGTGTGAAACCGGCGTAGTGGCAGGCCCCGACGATCTGATCGTACAGACCGGGCCCCGACGAGCGGCGATAGAGCACGAATGGCTCCGCTGCGAGATCGACGAGAGGAAGGGGCGCGGTGCCCTCCTTCGTCGAGAGTCGATGATCGCTTGGCAAGGCCGCGAACATCCGCTCTTCCAGCAACGCGTGCACCCTGACGCCCTCGCCGTCAGGCACGGGCGAACGGATGAAGGCCACGTCGAGCCGTTCCGCCCTCACTGCGGACATGAGGTCGCCGGTGCCGCTTTCCTCCAGAACCAGCGATACCCGGGGATAGTTCTCGCGGAACAGCCGAATGACGCGCGGGACGAAGGGATGGAAAGGTGCGGAGCTGGTGAAGCCCACGACGATCCGCCCCTGCTCGCCGCGCGCCGTCCGCTTGGCCTTCGCCAACGCGCCGTCGATCTCGTTCAGTATCCGACGGGCATCGAGAAGGAGCGTTCGGCCGGCGTCGGTCAGTTCGACGCCGCGTGGTTTCCGTCGGAAGAGCTGTACGTCGAGTTCCCGTTCCAGGGCGCGTATCTGTTGACTGAGGGGCGGTTGCTGGATTCCGAGGCGTTCTGCCGCCCGGGTCACATGGCCTTCCTCGGCAACGGCGACGAAGTAGCGGAGATGTCTCAGTTCCATGGCATATCGTTTCAATATGAATTCTGCATATACTATATATTAGACCTAATATCATGCCATGCCCATTTTCTGTGTGCCCTCGTAAGTGAGGAACACACACGGAGAGAGCCTTCATGGAAGATCGGGCATGCATCGACGAGAGCCCTGGACAGCCACGGCGCCATGAGACGGTTTCGATCTTCGGCAGGCTGGCACGGCTGATCGAGACCTATCGGCGCTACATTCGCGCCGGCTGTGAAATCGGCCAACTGCTTGGCTTGAGCGATGCGCAGCTCGCCGCTCGGAACCTGAAGCGAGAGGGCGTCGCACGAAAGACCTTCGCGAAGCACGGTATCGACCTGGATCCATGATCGCAGACCGATGAGGTTGACGCGAAGCTGCCTACCTTCCCAATAGGGTTAAGGGGCCTGGACGAGCGCCTGAAGCATATGTCGTGGGAGCCGATGCCAAGAGCCTGATTCGAAAAAACGCCCTGAGTTCAATGAGTTGATACAGCTCAGCTGTCATCACCGGGCTTGACCCGGTGATCCAGAGTGACGTTTTGATCAGGCGATGCCTGGATTGCCGGATCAAGTCGGGCAATGACAAGTGAAGAGGGGATTCTCTCCAACTTCTTGTTCAAGAAAAGATCACTCTGGGTCAGGCTCTACGGGCATGCCAACGCTTGCAGAGCGAGGCAAAGCGCCGCACGCGCCACTTTACGGCAGCCTTCCCTCTTCCGTCAGTCGCGACAGCCCCAACGGCGTGGCCCTCACGATCGTACCGACGCCTTCCTCTTGCACAGGGACAACAAAGCCCTGCTCGAGCGCGTCCTCCCAGATCGTGAGCCTTGGGCATGAGGTGCGCCAAGCCTCCATCACCTCCGCATAGCTTCGCGGCTTGGTCGCGACCCATTCAATCAGGTCGAGAACGAGAGCGTTCGTATTCGTAGTCACAGCGATTCCGTTCAAACAGATCCGAATCAATCCAGCATTGTGCGGCTATCTAACCATAGGTGGATGTCGTCAGCGCAAGCCGATGATTCAATCCTGCAAGACGACGTTGCGGTCGGCGGCGGCCTCGAGCCCATTCAGTTTCGGCATCGCGCGAACAGGCCGCACGACCTTCCGGTCGTCGTCGAGAACGGCGATGCGCATGCCTTCTCTAACTCACAGAGGTCGCCTGCAATGCCTCGGAGTCGGCGGAGGCTTCCGGCAGCACGACGCGCACGAGCAGGCCGCCCGATGGCGCCGTGTGAAGCGCCACGTCGCCGCCGTGGCGTTCAGCGATCTCCTGCACGATCGCCAGTCCCAGGCCGCATCCCCCCTCGGCCTGCTCGGAGAGCCTCACGAAGCGGTCGAAGACGGCCACGTGCTTCTCCTCGGGGATCCCGGGACCGTCATCCTCGACCTCGAGAACCACTTCGCCCGCGTCCCTAGCATCCGTTCTGACGGATATGCAGGTTCCGTCGGGACAATATCTGAGGGCATTGTCGATCAAGTTGGCCAGCATCTCGCGAACGAGCGTCGGATTGCCCTTTACCCAAAGGCCCCGCGTCGGCCCCTCGAATCCCAGATCGAATTGCTTGGCAAGCGCCTCCGGCACCCATTCACCGGTCAGTTCAGCCGCGAGCTCGGCAACATCGAACCTCTCCTCGTGCTGTGGCTCGCTGCTGTCGTGCTGGGCGCGTGCCAGGTTCAGGAGCTGATTGGCAAGGCGTGAGGAATGCTGCGTCGCGCTCAGGATCTTGCCGAGGGATTTCTTGGACTCCTCGCTATCGGCTTCCCGCAGCGCCAGCTCCGACTGGGCCTGTAGCGCGGCCAGCGGAGTCCGCAACTGATGCGAGGCATTGGCGATGAACTGCTCCTGGCTGGCTATGCTCTCCTTGAGGCGTGCCAATAGCTGGTTGATCGCCGCCACGACGTCGCGGATCTCCTGCGGCATCGGGTGGGTAATCGGACGCAGATCCTCGTAGGACCGGCGCCGAATGGCCTCCTGTAGACGCTTCAGCGGGGCCAGGCCCTGGGTGATGCCGATCCAGGCGAAGAACAGGGCGACGCATATGAGCAGGACCAGCCGCGCGCCCGCGCGTATGACCGATTCCGTGATCACCTGCTGTCGGCCGTGGCGTGTCTGGCTCACCTGGACGGTGACCCAGCCGTTGATGTCTCGTTCGGCGACAAGAAAAGACAGGACAACGACGCGAACGGGCTCATTGCGATACTCGGCGTTGAAGAAGAGTGGAATGCCGCCTTCGAGGATCTGGTCCTCGGGAATCTCCGGAAGGTCGTAGTAGCCGGTGAGAAAGGCGCTGTCTGGCCCCGTCACTTTGTAGAAGATCTCGTCATCCGTGCCTGCTGTCCTCAAATCGAGCGCACTCTCGGCCACAAGGTCGCCGCCGGTTGCCACCACCTGTTCAGAGATGCCGAGCGCGAGGCCGACGATGAAGCGGTCATGCAGGGAATCTGCGGTTCCGCGAGCGCTTATGTAGGCTTCATAGAGGATCGCGGTGGAGAGTAGAACGCCGGGCACGAGGGCCCACGCCAGGAGTCGACGGCGTAGCGATCTTTCGCCCCCGATCATTGAGTGTCGAGCAAATAGCCGAGCCCGCGCACGGTCCGTATGGCGACTTGCGGGTGAGAGAGCTTCTTGCGCAAGCGGTGAACGTAGATCTCGATCGACGACAGGCTGGCCTCGTCGTCGAAATTGAATATGGACTCCGCGATGTGCTCCTTGCTGACGACCTTGCCGCAGCGGCGTATCAGCACCTCGAGCAAGCTCCTCTCACGCGGGGTCAGGTCGATATCCTGATCTGCGATACGACAGATCCTGCTCCGCGTATCGAAGCTGACGACACCGTGGGTGATGACGGCCGACTTCGCCTCGCCACCGCGGCGCCGCAGCATGGCACGCACCCGGGCCTCCAGCTCTTCCAAGGCGAACGGCTTGGTCAGGTAGTCATCGGCACCCAGGTCAAGCCCCGCGACACGTTCCTTGATCTCGGTGCGCGCGGTAAGGATCAGGACGGGAGAATCCGAGCCGCGACGACGGAGGTTCCGAAGCACCTCCAGGCCGTCCAACTTCGGTAGCGTGAGATCCAGAATGATCAGATCGTAGCTCTGCATGGCGAGAACCTGATCGGCACAGTCGCCTTCCTTGAGCACGTCTACCGCATAGTCCTGCTTTGCCAGCGACCGCGACAACGCATCCGCCAGCGTTTCGTTGTCCTCGACCAATAGCAGCCGCAAGACCCCTGTCCTCCCGTCGGTCGCTTCTGTTGGCGACCCCTGATCCGGTATTTTAGCTCAATCTGCCTTGTGAAAGCTATTTGACAGGTATGCGCGGTAGCGTGACGGCATTGCGAGGGCGATTGTCGCTCCGCCAAAACCAAGACAGCCCTTGTGGCGAAGGGAGGTAACGTCATGAATTCAAGAAGAGTTCTCTTAGACCGACGCATAGCGCTGGCCGCCGTTGGCGTTGCTGCCCTTGGTCTCCTGGGCCTGACCGGCACACCGGCATTGGCCGTAGACATGTCCGGCAAACGCATCGAATGGATCATTCCCTTCAAGGAAGGCGGCGGATCCGACACCTGGGCCCGCTTTTACGCGCCTCAGGTCGCAGGCAACCTGCCCGGAAGCCCCGTGATCGCCGTCAAGAACATCCCGGGGGGTGGCTCGACGAAGGGTGCGAACCAGTTCCAATCCCGTGCGAAGCCCAACGGCCTGACCATCCTCGGGACGTCCGGCTCGACCCAGTTTCCCTACCTTCTGGGCGATCGCCGGGTGCGTTACGAATACAAGGACTGGCGGGTCGTCCTTGCGACACCGACGGGTGGCGTCGTCTATGTCAACCCGGACCTCGGCGTGGCATCCGCCGACGACATGACCAAGCTGAAGGACGTGGACCTTCGTTACGGCAGCCAGGGCGCCACGTCGCTCGATCTCGTCCCGCTTCTCGCCTTCGAACAGCTCGGTCTCAACGTCAAGGCGGTGTTCGGAATGAAGGGCCGCGGTGCCGGCCGGCTCGCCTTCGAGCGCGGCGAGACCAACATCGACTACCAGACCTCGTCGGCCTACCTCAAGAAGGTGACGCCACTGGTCGATGGCGGCAAAGCCGTACCGATCATGAGCTGGGGTGCGCTCGACGAACAGGGAAACCTCGTTCGCGACCCGACCTTCCCGGATCTGCCTCACTTCGTCGAGGTCTACGAGAAGGTTCACGGCAAGGAACCGTCGGGCGAGTGGTTCGAGGCCTGGAAGGCATTCTTCATCGCCGGATTCGCCGCCCAGAAAATGGTCTTCCTGCCGAAGGACACGCCAGACGACGTGCTGCAGGCTTGGCGTGACGCCGCGGCCAAGACCATTGGGGCGCCCGGCTTCAAGGAGGAGTCGCAGGCTGTGCTCGGCACCTATCCGCAGAAGGTCGGCCCCGATGCGGAGCTGCTGCTGGATACCGCGATCAACGTCGATCCGGATGCCAAGGAATGGGTGCGGAGCTGGCTCACCGAAACCTACAACGTCAAGTTCTGACCTGGATCCGTGAACGGGGCGGGTCGCGCGGACCCGCCCCGCGCCATTCACCGGGGAGGGATCGATGCTTGACAGTGCGCTCGTCGCGCTCGGGAACATCGCCAGCGGCGTCCATCTTCTCTATCTGATCGGTGGCGTCTTCCTGGGGCTTGCGGTTGGGATCTTCCCCGGCCTCGGCGGGATCGTCGGCCTTTCCCTTCTGCTCCCATTTCTCTACGGCATGGATCCCACCTCGGCGCTGGCGATGTTGATCGGCCTCGTCGTCGTGATCCCCACGTCAGACACCTTCACCTCCGTCTTGATGGGGATACCGGGCTCCAGTGCCTCTCAAGCGACGGTTCTCGACGGATTCCCGCTCGCCAAGAAGGGCGAAGCGGCCCGGGCGCTGGGTGCCGCCTTCTCCGCATCGTTGTTCGGCGGCTTGCTCGGCGCCTTGATCCTGACGGTTTTCGTTCTGGTCGCCCGCCCCGTCATTCTCCTGTTTGGCTCGGCCGAGCTCTTCATGCTGACGGTTCTTGGCCTCAGCATGGTCGGGGTCATGGCCGGCTCGAGCATTGTGAAGGGTCTGGCGGCCTGTGGCGTGGGCCTGCTGATCGGCGGTATCGGTGGCGCGCCGGCCACCGGCGAATACCGCATGATCTTCGATCTGGACTACCTCACCGACGGCGTACCGCTCGTCGTGGTCGGCTTGGGCATCTTCGCAATCCCGGAGATCGTCGACCTCCTGCGGCAGAACCGATCGATCGCTGGCGGGGCGACGCTCGGCAAGGGCTGGCTCGACGGCCTGCGGGACACCATCCGCCACAAATGGCTCTGCGTGCGCTGCGCCGGTATCGGCTCCATGGTCGGCGCGCTGCCGGGTCTCGGCGGCAGTGTCGTCGACTGGATCGCCTATGGCCACGTCGTGCAGACCTCGAAGGACAAATCGCAGTTCGGCAAGGGCGATATCCGCGGGGTCCTGGCGCCGGAGTCCGCCAACAACGCCAAAGAGGGCGGCGGTTTGATCCCGACACTGCTGTTC
>JAKSDN010000730.1 GCA_022360075.1 Kiloniellales bacterium
CATCCAGGCGATCCACCGCGGCCAGCGCGAGGCGGCGCTGGCCGTCGGCATGACGCCCTACATGAGCTTCCGCTCCATCATCCTGCCCCAGGCCGTGCGCATCGTGCTGCCGCCGATTCTCAACATGCTGATCATCCTGCTGAAGGACACGTCGATCTGCTCGCTGATCTCGACGCCGGAGCTGATGCTGCGCGCCAAGGACCTGGCGATGATGTCCTTCCTGCCGATGCACCTCTTCCTGCTCGCCGGCGTGATCTACTTCCTGCTGGCCTGGCCGATGTCCCTGGTCACCCGCCGGCTCGAGGCGCACATGCGGCGCGGCCTGCGCACGGCCGGGCCCTGACCGGCCAACCTGAAAGGGAGTGACGCAAAGACGATGGCGACAAAGCAAGAGCACCTGGTTCTCGGCGGCGGCGTCATCGGCGTCACCACGGCCTATTTTCTCGCGCGCGCCGGCTGCCAGGTCACGCTCGTCGAGCGGCAGCCCGGCGTCGGTCTGGAGACCTCCTTCGCCAACGGCAGCCTGCTGACGCCCAGCATGGCCGACCCCTGGGCGGCCCCGGGCCTGCCCCTGAAGCTCTTGAAATGGCTGGGCCGCGAAAACGCGCCCTTCCTGGTCCGGCCCGCAGCGCTGCCCGGTCTGATGTCCTGGGGCCTGCAGTTCCTGCGCAATTGCAACGAGGCGACCTGGCGGCGCAACACGGAGATCATCCTGCGCATCGCTCGCTACAGCCATGAGGTTCTTCAGGCGCTCGCCGCCGAGACCGGGATCACCTTCGACCGGCAGTCGCTCGGCACCCTGCGGCTGTTCCGCGATCCGCGGGTCCTGGAAGCGGCGGTGCGCAATGCCAAGATCGTGGGCGATCTGGACGTCCCCTACAGCGCCTTGACGCCGGAGGCCTGCGCGGCGCTCGAGCCCGCCCTGACACCACGGCACGACAGCATCGCGGGTGGCCTCCACTTCCCGGAGGATGAGAGCGGCGACGCCCACATCTTCACGCAAGAGCTGGCGCGGCGTTGCCGCGAGCTGGGCGTGGTCTTTCGCTTCGGTGAGACGGTGCAGGCGATCGAGACCGAGGCGGGTCGCGTGACTGGCGTGCAGACCGACCGCGGGCGCCTGACCGCCGAGCGCTACGTGCTGGCCCTCGGCTCGGCCAGCCCGGCCCTGGCCCGTCCGCTCGGCATCCGCCTGCCGATCTACCCGGTCAAGGGCTACTCGATGACCCTGTCGGTCGAGGGCTGGAACGGCGCGCCCCGGATGCCGATCCTGGACGACGACCGCAAGATGGGCATCGTCCGCCTGGGCGACCGCCTGCGCCTGGCCGGCACCGCCGAGTTCACGGGCCACGACCGATCGCCGAACCCGCACCGCTGCGCGATCCTGATCGAGCACCTGGAGGCGCTGTTTCCCGGCGCGCCGCACCTCGAGCGAGCGGAGCCCTGGTGCGGCCTGCGGCCGATGACCCCCGACGGCATCCCCATTCTCGGGGCCACGGGCTACGAGAACCTCTGGCTCAACGTCGGCCACGGCCATCTCGGCTGGACCATGGCCTGCGGCTCGGCCAAGGCGGTGGCGGCGCTGGCGACGGACGAGAAGCCGGAGCTCGACCTCGGCGGCATGACCCTGGCGCGGGCCTAAAGGCCATCGCATTGGCGCGGGGCCCCGCGCAGGTTATGTTGAGAAGGGGCAGATCTTCTCCTTCCTCACGTCCAACGCAGCGAAAGTGCCCGGTCTCATGGCGGAACGGCCGACGCCCATATTCCTGTTCGCGCTCGTCACGGTGACCGCGATCGGCCCGCTTTCCATGCAGATCTTCCTGCCGGCCCTGCCGATCATCCAGGCGGACTTCGCGGTCAGCCCCGCCCTGGCCCATCTCACGCTGTCGATCTCGATGATCTCGATCGCGGTCTCGACGCTGATCTACGGCCCGCTGTCCGACCGCTTCGGCCGCCGGCCGGTCCTGATCGCCGGCCTGCTGATCTTCCTGATCGGCAGCCTGCTCTGCATGCTGGCCCCGAACGTATGGGTTCTGATCATCGGCCGCGTGATCCAGGCCGGCGGCGGAAGCTGCGGCCTGGTGCTGGCCCGGGCCATCGTGCGCGACGTCTACGCCCAGGAGAAGGTGGCGAGCGTCATCGCCTATCTGACCATCGCCATGGTCGTCGCCCCCATGGTGGCGCCGGCGATCGGCGGCATCCTGACCGACTGGCAGTCCTGGCGCGCCAGCTTCGGCTTCGTCGGCCTGGCCGGGATCGTGGTCCTCGTGCTCGTTTTCCTGCGCCTCGCCGAGACCAACAGCCGGCCGGCCAGCCACCCCGGCGTCTCGGGCATGCTCGAGGGCTTCGGCATCCTGCTGCGCTCGCCGGTTTTCTGCGGCTACGCCTTCAGCGGCGCCTTCGGGCTCGCCGGCTTCTTTTCCTTCGTCTCGGGCGCGCCCTACATCATGGTCAACGTCATGGGCCGGCCGGTGACGGAGTACGGCCTCTACTTCGCCATGCTGTCGCTCTCCTTCATGGCCGGAAACTTCGTCTCCGCCCGCCTGTCGGAGCGCCTCGGCACGGACCGCATGATCCTGCTCGGCAACTTGACCGCGCTGGCCGGCATCACGGTCGAGGCGCTGCTGATGATCGACGGCATCTGGGTCCCGATCGCGATCTTCGCGCCGGCCGCCGTCATCGTGTTCGGCAACGGCATCGCCCTGCC
>JAKSDN010000123.1 GCA_022360075.1 Kiloniellales bacterium
CGCCGTGACCGACGAGGCGATCATGGCCGCGCGCGATACGGTCGCGCGCAAGGAGGGCCTGCTGCTCTGCCCGGAGGGGGCCGCGACCTACGCCGCCTACAGCCAGGCGCTCGCCGACGGCGATCGGCACGCGGATGCCGGCGGCGACGGTCTGGGCGTTCTCCCAGAGCGGTGCGTGTTCCTCGCCGGCCTCGAAGGCCTTGACGATCGGCGCGCAGCCGCTCGCCTGGACGGCGACCATGCGCGGGCGCTCCGGGCCGATCCAGCCGATCGCCTCGAGCTCGGCGAAGGCCTTCCACATGCCGATCAGGCCGGTGCCGCCGCCGGTCGGATAGAAGATCACGTCCGGCAGGGTCCAGCCGAGCTGCTCGGCGAGCTCCAGGCCCATGGTCTTCTTGCCCTCGATCCGGTAGGGCTCCTTCAGGGTCGAGCAGTCGAACCAGCCGGTCGCCTGCTTGCCCTCGCCGACGATCTTGCCGCAGTCGTTGATCAGGCCGTTGACCCGGTAGCAGGTCGCGCCCTGCAGCTCGATCTCGCGCAGGTTGATGTCGGGCGTGTCCTCCGGGCAGAAAACGATCGAGCGCAGGCCGCCGGCGCCGGCATAGGCGGCCATCGCCGCGCCGGCATTGCCGTTGCTGGGCATGGCCAGATAGTCCAGGCCGAGTTCCTTGGCCATCGACACGGCCAGCGCCATGCCGCGCGCTTTGAAGGAGCCGGTCGGCAGGCGCCCTTCGTCCTTGACCACGACCTCGCCCGCGCCGCTCAGCCCCAGCTCGTTGCCCAGCCTCGCCAGCCGGATCAGCGGAGTCATCACCTCGCCCAAGGCGATCACGTTCTCGCTGCGCCGCACCGGCAGGAGCTCGCGGTAGCGCCAGAAGCCGCCCTCCCTGCGTGCGGCCAGCGCCTCCTTGCCGAACCCGCGGCCGAGCGCCTCCAGGTCGTAGCGCACCAGCAGCGGCTTGCCGGCGTTCGACAGGCCATGGACCTGATCGGCCGGATAGCGCTCACCGGTCAGGGAGCACTCGAGGTGCGTGACGTAAGTCTGGGGTTCGGCCATGACGGGTCTCTCCGGAAGGTCCCGTCACAAAGCACAGGCGGGCGGCGGCGGCAATGTTGCATGACCGTCCTATTTTCCGGCAGGCAGGACACGTCGATGAAGAGCGATCTTGGTGGCATAAAGAACGGTCCTCATCCTGAGGAGCCCGCTTCAGCGGGCGTCTCGAAGGACGCAGGATGGATCTCCAGGGCTCGGGCTAATCGCATGACCGCCTTCGTCTACATGTTGAGATGTCGCGATGGCAGCTACTACGTCGGCAGCACGAGGAACGATCTGGAGCAGCGAATCGCAGAGCACGACGCGGCTCAGCGTGACGGCTACACCGCAGCACGAAGGCCGGTTGAATTGGTCTTCCATCAAGAATTCAGCCGCATCGAAGACGCCATAGCGGCCGAGCGGCAGGTCAAGGGGTGGAGCCGGGCCAAGAAAGAGGCGCTCGTTCGAGGAGACTGGAAACTGATTCGCGCGCTGGCACGGCGCAGGACCAAAGAACGTTGAGGGTCCGGAAGAACTGCAAAGTGATTGCAGCAGAAGCGCTCAGCGATTGCCCGGCATTGGACCACCATCGTGCGTCCTTCGA
>JAKSDN010000298.1 GCA_022360075.1 Kiloniellales bacterium
GGGAGCTGCGCCAGCATCGCGCGCCCGCCGGCCGAGCAGAAGGTCGGCATGCGCCGGCCGATCAGCGAGGAATGGAAATACTCGCGTTTGCTCTGCTGCCGGACCACGTGGATGATCGTCGTGTCGTCGAACAGGCTCAGGGTCACCCGTTCGCCGCAGTGGCGCTTGAGCTCGACCAGGGCCGGGGTGGCGGCTTCGACCAGCGGGTTCGAGCGTAGATAGTTGAAGGCCAGGCCGAGCGTCTTCTTGCCGAGCGAGAAGCGCTTGGTCTTGGGACACTTCTCCAGATAGCCCAGCTTCTCGAGCGTGTGGGTGAAGCGTTGCGCGGCGCTCTTGTCCAGGCCCGTGAGCGCGGCGATCTCGGTCAAGCCGAGGAATTGCTCGGCCCGGTCGAAGGCTTCGAGCACGCGCAGACCCTTGTCGAGGGATTGAACGAAGAGCGGGCTCAACGACATCGTCCTTTCCAGATGAAACTATGAATTGTGATACAATCAACACAGGTGATTGACGATACATGAATATCATTATAAAATCTAGCGTATTGAATAATAATACTCTGGCGTGTCTCATGGAGAGACAGTACGGATGGCGCATCCCGCCGCTTGTCTGACCTTTGGCCTCGACGTCTGGTCGAGCTGCAAGGCCAGCAGCCTGATCGTTTCGGCGCTGGGTTCCCGGCGCCCTGAATTCATTTCTCGTGACCGTGATCGGGCCCGCCGACGGAAGCCTCGTGCGGCTGCGAGCGCCAACAGGCGAGCGCTGCCCTTGGCGCACTGTTCGGCCGGCTCTGGGCAATCATCGAGGCGCGTGCCATGCGATGGCGCGCAGCCGGACGAGGGGAGGACAAGGGAAGATGTCGCGTGAAAGCGTGATCAACGCGGTCTCGGCCGACAACGTCAAGGCGCACGTGGAGCACATCGTCAAGGAGATCCCGAGCCGCCTGGCCGGCTCGGAGAACGGCCGGCGCATGGCCGAGTACAGCGCCGAGACTCTGCGCGCCGAGGGCATCGCGGCCGACGTCCACGAGCTGCCCGGTCTGGTGAGCTTTCCGCACGAGGCGGAGATGCGCGTGCTCTCACCTGTGGAGCTGACGATCGAGGCCAACACGCTGGGCCACAGCCTGCAGACGCTCGAGGACGGCATCAGCGGCGAGCTGCTCTACGTCGGCTCGGGCGCCCTGGAGGACTACGAAGGCACGAACCCGGTCGGTAAGATCTCGCTGTCCGAGCTGTCCTATTCGCCGGCCCGCCACGAGAAGCAGCGGGTCGCCGGCATGCTGGGCTGCACCGGCGCGGTGATGCTGAACTGGGGCCATCCCGAGAACGACGCCGTGCCCTTCGGCTCGGTGAAACCCGTTTGGGGCAACCCGACGCCGGAGACCTTCAAGACCGAGATGCCGACCATTCCCTGCATCGGCATCGCCCGGACCGCCGGCCTCAAGCTCAAGGAGATGTGCGAGCAGGGGCCGGTCCGGGTTTGGTTCCGCACCCATGTGGAGAACGGCTGGCGGCCGGTCCAGATCACCGTCGGCGAGATCAAGGTGCCGGCCAGCGACGACTTCGTGATGGTCGGCGGCCACCAGGATTCCTGGTACGGCGAGGCCTCGACCGACAATGCTGCCGGCAACTCCTGCATCTACGAGCTGGCGCGGGTCTTCAATCAGCACCGCGACGAGCTGCGGCGCGGCCTGGTCTTCGGTTTCTGGACCGGCCACGAGACGGGCACCATGATCGGCTCGTCCTGGTTCGCCGACCGCAACTGGGACCGCCTGCGCAAGCATGCGGTCGCCTACATGCAGATCGATCAGCCGGCCTGCATCGGCACATCGATCTGGCAGGTGCATTCGAACGCCGAGCTCAAGACCTTCCACGAGACCGTCGAAGGTGAGCTCCTGAACAACCGGCCGAACCGCTGGCATCGGGTGATGAAGAACGGCGATGCCTCGTTCTTCGGTCTCGGCATCCCCATGATGCATGCCGAGGGCGGCTACACCCAGGAGGAGCTGAAGGCGACGGCGCTCGCCTCGCTCGGCTGGTGGCACCACTCTCTGCAGTGCACGATCGACAAGCTCGATTGGGACTGGATGTCCGACCACATGAAGATGTACGCGGCCTACCTCTGGGAGCTCTGCACCGCGCCGATCCTGCCTTTCTACTTCACCAGCGTGGCCGATCAGTTCATCGGCCGGCTCGAGGAGCTCGCCCCGGCCGGCCAAAGCGTGGGCCTGGCAAGCGCATTGGAGACCGCGCGCGCCTTCAAGGCAGCGGCCGAGCGGCTCGATGCGACCGCGGAGGACTGGCGCGGGCGCTACGCGGGCAACGGCGCGGGAGAGGGCGCCGCGGCCGACATCCTCAACGAAGGCATGAAGCGCATCAGCCGCCTGCTCGTGCCCATGCAGAGCACGGCCAAGGGGACCTACGGCCACGATCCCTATGGCTTCACGCCGCAGACCACGATGATACCCTCGCTGTTCGACGTGCCCCGGCTCGCCGCGCTGCCAAAGGACAGCGAGGAGGGCTGGATGCTCGAGACCCACCTGGTGCGCCAGCGCAACCGCGTGA
>JAKSDN010001383.1 GCA_022360075.1 Kiloniellales bacterium
AACCCGACTTTCGTGGGTGGGCGTCGGGGCGAGGCCATCCGCCATGGAGATCCAAAAGGCCTCGCGGCCTTCGGTGAGGGCGAAGGGTTTGCTGCGACGAGGCGCTGCCTCGTCGCTTCCTCGGTGAGTGTGACGCTGCGGTCCGAGCGAGTCTCGGCACGGCGCACCTGTGCGTTCGGGGTCCTTGTCAAACGGCGCAGCGACGGGAAGCGCGATTCCCGTCGCCGCGGCGTCACTCACAAGTTGGGGGTATCATCAGATGTCAGAGAATTCTCAAAACACGATCGCGGGCGGGCCGCAGCGCGATCAAGGGGCGAGCCAGATCGCCGGGAAGCGTGGTTTTCCAGCCTCGATGCTCTCCGGATCGCGGCTCGACTTCAAGAACATGAAGGTCGGCAAGAAGATCGGTCTGGGTTCGGGCGCGATCTTGCTGTTTCTGGTTGCCCTCAGCCTGCTGGGCTTCTTCTCCCTTTCCGGCGCCAACGACAACTTCTCCGTCTATCGCCAGACGGCGCGCGAGAGTAACGAGCTGGGCCGCATCCAGGCCAATCTGCTCATCGCGCGCATCGCGGTGAAGAACTTCATTCAGAATCAGAACGAAGAGGCCATCGATACCGTCAACCAGCGGATCGACACGCTCCTGACGCTGATCGACGAGACCGAAGCGCTGCTCCATGAGCAGGAGAAGATCGAGAAGATCGCCAAGGCCCGCCAGGAGATGCAGGCTTATCAGGCCGGCTTCGACGAAGTGACGACCCTGTTCCGGCAGCGCAACGAAGTCGTCGACCAGCTCAACAGCGTGGGTCCCGAGTCCGAGCGCAGTCTGACCAAGATCATGCAAAGCGCCTTCGAAGACGGCGATAGCGAGGCAAGCTATCGGGCCGGTCTCTCCCTGCGCCACCTGATGCTGGCGCGGCTCTATTCCAACCGCTTTCTGATCGACAACGAGCCGGCCTCGGAGGAGCGGGCGCTCAAGGAGATGGCCGCCTTCTCCAAGACCGCCGAGGAGATGCGCGCGGAGCTGCAGAACCCGGCGCGGCGGAAGCTGGCCAGCGACGTCGTCGAGCTGGCGGGAACCTACCGGGCCGCCTTCGAGGAGGTGGTCAAGGCCATCTATCGGCGCAACGAGATCATCTCGGGCACCCTCGACGTGATCGGCCCGCGCGTCGCCGACGACATGGAGCAGGTCAAGCTCGACAACAAGAAGTTCCAGGACACGATCGGGCCCGAGACCAGCGAGAGCATGCAAAACGCCGTCTGGATGATGAAGGTCACCGCCGTCGTCGCGCTGATCATCGGTGGTCTGCTGGCCTTCGCCACCGGCCGCGCGATCTCGCGCCCGATCGTCTCCATGACCGGCGCCATGCAGCGCCTGGCCGATGGCGACGAGACCGTCGATGTCCCGGCGTCGGATCAGACCGACGAGATCGGCGACATGGCCAAGGCCGTGATCGTGTTCAAGGAGAACATGATCAAGAACCGCGAGCTCCAGGCCGCCGCGGAGAAAGAGCAGGAGGAGCGCAATAAACGCGCCGAGCGGGTCGACGGCCTGACCAAGCACTTCGACCAGAAGGCGGAAGAGATGCTCAAGGTCTTCTCCTCCGCCGCCTCGGAAATGCAGCAGACCTCGGCGACGCTGTCGTCGGCCGCCGAGGAGTCGAGCAGCCAG
The DNA here is from genome assembly GCA_022360075.1 of Kiloniellales bacterium. The sequence goes on from JAKSDN010001383.1 coordinate 1,670, forward strand.
GCGAGCGCCGTCGCGGCGGCTTCGACCCAGGCCGCGGCGCGGCAACCCCGGGTGCGGAAATTCCTGGACGAGGTCCGGGCC